>NZ_JBSGFQ010000068.1:0-71419 GCF_053603495.1 Nonomuraea sp. NPDC004186
AGCAGGAGCTCTTTTTCGTCGATGTTGTTCTTGGACGGCTCGATCAGCAGCCGGCGCAGTTCCCTGACGTTGCCCGGCAGCGGCACGATCGCCTCGCTGACCTCGCGCCCCGGCGGCGGCTCCGAGGCGTGGTTCGCCTACACCGACGCCGTCACGCCCCCCGAGGTCTGGCGCCACGACGTCCGCACCGGCGAGACCACCCTCTGGTCGGCCCCGCCGGGCCGCGTGAGCCGTCCCGCCGTGCGCAGCCACCACATCGAGTACGCCTCGGCCGACGGCACCCGCGTCCGCATGGTCGTGGTGGCGGGCCCGTCGGCGGGCGGCCCCCGTCCCACGATCCTCACCGGGTACGGCGGCTTCGGCATCCCCCTGCGGCCCGGCTACGCCGCCGACTCCCTGGCCTGGGTCGAGGCGGGCGGCGTGCTGGCCGTCGCCAACCTCAGAGGCGGCGGCGAGGAGGGCGAGGAGTGGCACCGGGACGGCATGCTGGAGCGCAAGCAGAACGTCTTCGACGACTTCGCGGCCGCCGCCGGCAAGCTCATCGCCGACGGCTGGACGACCCCCGGGCAGCTCGGCATCTGGGGCGAGTCGAACGGCGGCCTCCTCGTCGGCGCGGCCCTCACCCAGCGGCCCGGCCTGTTCGCGGCGGCGGTGTGCTCGGCGGGCCTGCTCGACATGGCCCGCTACCACCTCGGCGGCCTCGGCCCCTCCTGGACCGGCGAGTACGGCGACCCCGACGACCCCGAACAGCTCGGCTGGCTGCTCGCCTACTCGCCCTACCACCACGTCAGAAAGGGGACGGACTACCCGGCGACGCTGTTCACGGTCTCGGCGGCCGACACGCGGGTCGATCCGATGCACGCGCGCAAGATGTGCGCCGCCCTGCAGTGGGCGGCCGGCGGGGACCGGCCGATCCTGCTCCGGCACGAGCCGGACGTGGGCCACGGCGCGCGGGCGGCCAGCAGGTCGGTCGCGCTGGCGGCGGACGCCCTCGCCTTCCTGGCCGCGCACACGGGCCTGGAGGTGATCGGCCTAGATCCAGCCTGACTCCCTGGCGATGCGGATGGCGTCGATCCTGCTGCGGGCACCCAGCTTGGCCGTCGTCTTGGACAGGTAGTTGCGTACCGTGCCCTCCGACAGGAACAGCGACGCCGCGATCTCCCCGATCGACGCCCCGTCCGCGGCGGCCCCGATCACGTCCAGCTCGCGCGGCGTCAGCGGCGCCTCGGGCGGCCTCATGGCCGCGATGGCCAGCTCCGAGTCGATGACCCGCTCTCCCTCGGCCACCCGGCGGATCCCGTCCGCCAGCCGGTCGGGCGGGGCGTCCTTGGCCATGAAGCCCCGTACGTGCACGTCGAGCGCCTGCTTGAGCAGGCCCGGCGTGCCCACGCCGGTCAGGATGAGCACCCCGCACTCGGGCAGCTTCGCGTGCAGCTCGCCGGCGGCGGTGAGCCCGTCCTTGCCGGGTAACGCGATGTCGATGACGGCGACGTCGGGCCGGGTGGCCCTGGCCGCGGCCAGGATGCGATCTCCCCTGGAGACCTCGGCCACGACCTCGATGTCTTCCTCATAAGCCAGCAGCGCCACGATCGCCCCGCGTACCAGGTTCATGTCCTCAGCGAGCAACGTTCGAATCACCATGCGTCCTTGCGGTCGGCCGGCTTGCAACGTCTGCGGGCTTCCTAATCCTGACTTATTGACCCGGATGTGAAAAGTCCTGCCAAATAACCGTCAGGCCAAACATGCGCTTTTGTGGAATGGTCATGGACATGGAACCACGCGTACGCCCCCTCCCGCCCGAAGAATGGGACGATTTCACGAAGGCGAACCCGCAGAACGTGTTCACCACGCTGGCCCGCCACCCCGCGCTCTACAAGGAGTGGCTGGGTTTCGGCGGCGCGCTGCTCGACGGCACGCTGCCCGCCCGCGACCGGGAGCTGGCCATCCTGCGCACCGCCTACCACACCGGCAGCGCCTACGTGTGGGCCCACCACGCGCGCCTGGGCAGCGCGGCCGGGCTCACCGACCTGGAGATCGCCTCGGTGAGCCACCCGGACGCCCTCTGGCCGGTCGAGGACCAGCTCATCCTCCAGGTCGCCGACGACCTCCACTCCATCGGCGACCTGACCGACGCCACCTGGACGGCGCTCTGCGACCGCTACGACGAGCCGGGCCGGATCGAGCTGGTCGTGCTGGTGGCCCACTACACCATGCTGGCGCTCGTGCTCAGGACGCTCAGAGTGGAGCTCGAGGAGTGATCATCGTGACGCCCGGCACCGAGCCGATCGAGGCCAGCGCCTTGCCGGCGTCGGCCAGCCCGATCGTGCGGGTGACGAGCTGGTCGGGATGGAGGATCCCGGCCCTGATCATCTCCAGCATCGGCGGGTACGCGTGCGCGGCCATGCCGTGGCTGCCCAGCAGCCGCAGCTCATGGCCGATCACGCGGCCCATCGGCACCGGCGTCGGCCCTCCCGGCAGCAGCCCCACCTGAACGTGGCGGCCCTTGCGGCGCAGGCTCTCGATGGAGGCGGCGCAGGTCTGCGGGCTGCCCAGCGCGTCGATCGACACGTGGGCGCCGCCCCTGGTCAGCTCCCTGACCTGGGCCGCCACGTCCCCGGCCGAACCGTTGACGAAGTGCGTGGCGCCCGCCCGCTCCGCCAGGTGCAACGCGTCGGTGCTGATGTCCACGGCCACCACGCGGGCCCCGGCCGCCGTCGCGATCATCACGGCCGACAGGCCCACGCCGCCGCACCCGTGCACCGCGACCCACTCGCCCGGCCGCACCTCGCCGACCTGCGCCACGGCGCGGAAGGCGGTGGCGAAGCGGCAGCCGAGCCCGGCCGCCGTGGCGTAGTCCATGTCCTCGGGGATCGCGATCAGGTTGACGTCCGCGTGGTCGATGGCCACGTACTCGGCGAACGAGCCCCAGTGGGTGAAGCCGGGCTGCGTCTGCCGCTCGCACACCTGCTGGTCGCCGGTGGCGCACGACGGGCACGAGCCGCAGGCGCAGATGAACGGGACCGTCACCCGCGCCCCCGGCAGCCAGCCGCGCACGTCGGAGCCGACCGCCTCGACGACGCCCGCCAGCTCGTGGCCCGGCACGTGGGGCAGGACCTTGATGTCGGGGTCGTGCCCCTGCCAGCCGTGCCAGTCGGACCGGCACAGCCCCGTCGCCTCGACCCTGATCACCGCTCCGTGCGGGGCGGGGGACGGGTCTGGCAGCTCGCGCACGTCGAGCTCACCGCCGAAGATGTCAAACGCAACCGCTCGCATCTCATGAGCTTAGGGTCAGTTGCCGCAGGTCGCGCAAGGCCTGGTGGGAGGGTGAACCGGGTTCGGTGGTGTAGAGGACGAGGCGGAGGTCGTCGCGGTCGGGCACGGGCATGACCTGGCAGATCGCGTCGATGGTGCCGACCAGCGGATGCGTGACCTGTTTGCGCTGCTCCCTGCGGATCTCGACCTCGTACCTGGCCCACAGCTCGGCGAAGTGCGGGCTGAGCGCGAGCATCTCGGCCACCAGCGCCTGGATCTTGCGGTCGTCGGGGTAGCGGCCCGCGGCGGCGCGCAGGTCGGCGACGGAGGAGCGGGCGAAGCGGCCCTTCTCCTCGTCGCTGAGGTACTCGGCGATGTCGGGGGACATGAAGACCCAGCGGATGACGTTGCGGTCGTCCGGGCTCACGGTGTCGAGGCCGCCCATGAGCACGTTGGCCAGGGGGTTCCAGGCGCGGATGTCGTACCTGGCGTCCAGCACGTACGCGGGGACCTCCTCCATGAACCCGATCAGGTGCAGCAGGCTCTCGGGCACGTCCTCCCTGATCCGGGGCGTCTCCACCGCGTGTCCGGCCAGGTGGAGCAGGTGGGCGCGCTCGTCCCGGCCCAGCATGAGCGCCCTGGCCAGCGCGTTGAGCACCTGCCTGGACGGGTGCGGGCCCCGGCCCTGCTCCAGCCGGATGTAGTAGTCGATCGACATGCCGGCGAGCTGCGCGACCTCCTGCCTGCGCAGGCCCGGCGTGCGGCGCCGCTCGCCGCCCGGCAGGCCCACCTCGGCGGGGGTGACACGGGCGCGCCTGACGCGCAGGAAGTCGGCGAGTTCGTCGCGGTTCATGCCTCCATCCTCAGTGATGTCCGGCCGCGCTTGGGTGGTACCGGTGATACCAGCCTCTCCAGACCTCTCCCGGACCCGTTGTGACCTGGGCGAACGTGGACGCATGACGAAGATTGCCCTCATCACGGGCGCCAACAAGGGGATCGGCTACGAGATCGCGCGGCTGCTGGCCGAGCAGGGTGTCACCACGATCGTGGCGGCGCGCGACGAGGAGCGCGGGCGGGCCGCCGCGGAGCGGCTGGGGCAGCCGTACGTGCGGCTCGACGTGACCGACGAGGCGAGCGTGGCCGCCGCCGCGAAGTGGGTCGAGCAGGAGTACGGCCGGCTGGACATCCTGGTCAACAACGCCGGGATCACCGGCGGCTTCATGGACCCGAGTCCCAGCGCCACCCCCGCCGGGGTGCTCAGGGAGGTCTACGAGACGAACGTGTTCGGCGTGGTGACGGTCACCAACGCGATGCTGCCGCTGCTGCGGGAGTCGGAGGCCGGCCGGATCGTGAACATGACGTCCGAGCTGGGCTCGCTGACCATGGCGATGGACCGGGAGAGCCCCTTCTGGGACGTCAACATCATGCCCTACAACTCCTCCAAGACCGCGCTCAACATGGTCACCGTCAGCTACGCCAAGGAGCTGATCGACACTCCGATCAAGGTGAACGCGGCCAACCCCGGCTACTGCGCCACCGACCTCAACGGGCACAGCGGGTTCCAGACCGCCGAGCAGGGGGCGGCCATCGCCGTGCGGCTCGCGACCCTCGACGCCGACGGCCCCACCGGGGCGTTCCTGGAGGACAGGGGATCTATCCATTGGTGATGTGTCAAGCCTGGTGAATAGGACAGAAGGGGGTGATGGGACGAGATCTAGATAAGGAGCGGTTCTCCGAGGCGGAGTACGCCGCCTTCGGGGAGCGGATCCGGGAGCAGCTCGGCGTCCTGCGCGAGCTGCTCGCCACCCCCGGCTTCGGCCAGGGCCCGGCGACGGTCGGGGCCGAGCTGGAGCTGTTCCTGATCGACGAGCGGGGCCGGCCGCTGCCCCGCAACAGCCAGGTGCTCGAAGCCCTCGGCGACCCCCGCGTGGTGCTGGAGCTGGGCCGCTACAACGTCGAGGTGAACCTGACCCCGACGCCGCTGGCCGGGCGGCCCTTCGAGCGGCTGAGCGGCGAGGTGCAGGAGACGATCGTGAAGGTGGACGGGGCGGTGGAGGGCGGAGGCGCGCTGCCCATCGGCATCCTGCCCACGCTCGACGCCGAGGACTTCACGGTCGGCGCGATGAGCGACCAGAACCGCTACCGGGCCATGAGCAGGGGCATCAGGCGGCTGCGGCTGGAGCCGTTCCTCGTCAAGATCGACGACCTGGAGCTGTCGGTGGAGGACGTGATCCTCGAGAGCGCCAACACCTCCTGGCAGGTGCACATCCGCACGCCGCCCGACCGCTTCGCCCGGCTGTTCAACGCCGCCCAGCTGGCCATCGGCCCGGTGCTGGCCGCCTGCGGGAACTCGCCGTTCTTCCTCGGCAGGCGGCTGTGGGAGGAGACGCGCATCGCGCTGATGGAGGAGGCCGCCGACGACCGGGACGTGCAGCGGCGCGAGCGCAGGGACGGGCGGGTCACGTTCGGCTCCGACTGGGTGCGTGAGGGGGCTTATGAGCTGTTCGAGCGGTACGTGCGGGACTACGACCCCGTGGTGCCCGATCTGAGGGACGACGCGGAGCCGTACGAGGTGCCGGAGCTGCGGCTGCACCAGGGCACGATCTGGCAGTGGAACCGGCCCGTCTACGACCCGGCCGACGGCGGTCACCTGCGGATCGAGATGCGGGCGCTGCCGGCGGGCCCGTCGTGCGCGGACATGGCGGCCAACACCGCGTTCCTGCTCGGGCTCACGCTGTCGCAGGCGGAGCGTGACCTGACCGGCTTCCGGTTCGGGGAGGCGTACCAGAACTTCTACCGCGCCGCCATGCACGGGCTGGACGCCAAGCTCTCCTGGCCCGGCTTCGACGTCGACTTCGAGGCCGCCGACCTGGTGCTCCGCCTGCTGCCCGAGGCGCGGGAAGGGCTGCTCGCGGCGGGGGTGACGCCGTCGGACGCCGACGGCGCGCTGGACGTGATCGCGCAGCGCACCCGGCTGCGCCGCACGGGCGCGGCCTGGCAGCGGGAGGCTCTGGAACGTTTCCAGGGCGACCGGGAACGACTCGTACAGCGTTACCGTGAGCTGTCACTGTCGGGACTTCCGGTGCATTTGTGGCCCTGAAGGCAAACTTCTATCGCACTCCGTCCGTCAAACTAGGTCAAGGGACGGCAAAGCGAGGAAGTTATGGCGGCAACGGGGATGGTACCCACGAACAAGGCACCTTTCGCCTTGCGCAGGGAAACGGGCGACCTGGCCGAAGGGGCGGCGAAGCTGGCGGGGGAGATCGGCGGCGCCGGTGTCGAGGCGGTGCTGGCGCAGGCGAACAGGACGGCGACCCGCAAGGGGGCATCGGGCGCGCTCGGGGCGATGAGCCCGAAACCGTCCGAGTGGTACGCGTTCGACGTCAAGGACCAGGACACGGTCGACTGGTACCCGCAGGGGCTGACCTGCTCGGACGAGTCGGGCTCCATCGGGGTGCCGGCGTTCCTGGCATCCTGGTATTTCAAGCCGGAGGTGGGTGAGCGGGGCATCAGGGTGTCCTTTCTCAGCCCCAAAACCCTGAAATATCAGCATGCGCTGCTGGTCGAGGCGAAGCCTGATGGCTCGTACGGGCCCATCAACATCCACGCGGGTGGCATCGCGTGCGACGGCGACCTGGTCTACATCGCCGACACCAAGCGGGGGCTGCGCGTCTTCGACCTGAAGCATGTGCTCGACCTGCGCACCGCCCAGAACGACCTGGGCGACCCCACGCGGGTCGGGCGGCAGGGCGGCAAGTTCCACGCCTTCGGCTACCGGTACGTGATGCCGCAGACCGACTTCTGGAAGGTCGCGAAGCCGGGGCCGCTCTTCTCGTTCGTCTCGATCGACCGCAGCGGCGGCACGCCGCGGCTGGTCACCGGCGAGTACCGCGAGAACGACCCGGGCGGCTGGGTGGGCCGCTGGCCCCTGGGCCTATCCGGCGGCGAGCCCGAGGACGCCTTCGTGATGGGACAGCCCAAGATCCAGGGGGCCATCTCGTGGGGCGGCAAGTGGTACCTGAGCCAGGCGGCCGGCGCGAACGCCAACGGCAAGCTGCTCGTCCAGACCGACGGCAAGCTGGAGACGCGGGGATTCCCCATCGGGCCGGAGGACCTGACGGTGCAGGGCGGCAAGTTGTGGAGCGTCACCGAGTTCAGGAACCGCCGGATCATCTTCGGCGTGCCCCTCTGACGGTTTTCAGTCCTTGAGGTGCTCGTACAGCACCTCGCGGTAGTGGCGGTCGAAGTCGTCGTAGCGGGCGCGCAGCTCCGCGCCCGGCCAGCCGGTCGGCAGCAGCTCCCGCGGGAGCAGCGGGTCTGCCAGGAGGTGGCGCAGCACGGCGGCCGAGACCAGGAAGCCCTCGGCCAGGCCGCCGGCCCGGTCAAAGGCGCGGTCGAGGGCCCGCTCCAGCTTGCGGGCCTCGGCCGCCCAGCCGTCCAGGTCCCACAGCAGGGGAGTGGGGTCGTCGTGCGGGCGGCCGTCGATCAGCGTGCACTGCGCCGTGACGGCCTCCGGCCACGCGCGCACCAGGTTGGCGGGCCGCATCCAGGTGCCCTCGCGCAGCTCGGCCAGGCGCAGCGCGGTCATCATGGCCCGGAACGCGGCCCGGTCTGCGGGCGCGCGCCGCTCCGCCGTGACCACGGCGACCTCCCACGTGCCGTCCCACGGCCTGGTGTGCGGGTCGCGGCTCTCGTCCTGCCTGGCCTGGCGCTCGGCGAGCCGCTCCGACAGCGTGTAGAAGCGGCCGTCCTGGAGGAGGTCGCCGGCCGCGACCATGCGCGACAGCGCCACCCGTACGGTGCCCTCGGCGATGCCGAACAGCGCGCCGATGCGCACCAGCTGCCGGGCCGGCAGCCGCGGCGGGTGGCTGCCCAGCAGCGCGCTCAGCACGGCCGATCTGGCGCTCAGAGTGTTACGCTCTTCCATCGCGTGTCGAGTATATGTAACACTCGCGAGTATGGGGCGCTATCTCATCGAACCTGTCGACCGCAGCGACCGTTACGCCACCGAGCGCTACCAGGGCGCCGCCGGGCGCAACTGGTGGACCTGCGATCCCACGCTGCGCCTGCTCATGCGGCGCCACCTGGGCGAGGGCTTCGCCTGGGCGGAGCCGCGCCTGGACCGGCTGGGCGCGCTGATGGGCGGGCTCGTGGCCGAGTGCGCCGAGGAGACCGACCGCAACCCGCCGCGGCTGGAGAAGTACGACAAGTGGGGCAGGGACGTCAGCGAGGTCGTCATGCCGCCGTCGTTCCACGCGGCCCGGCGGGCGCTCATGGAGGACAACTTCACCTCTCCGTCCTTCGCCGCCGAGGCCCGGGCCCACGGGGCGAACCCGGCCGCGCTCGCCGCCGCCTGGACGTACCTGCTCGATCAGGCCGACATCGGGATGGGCTGCGCGCTCGGCACCGGAGGGGACATGGTGGTCTCCCTCGCCGAGAAGTACGCGCCCGAGGACGTACGCGATCGGGTGCGAGAGATCTTCGCCAACGGCTACTACTCCGGCGAGGCCGCTCAGATGTTCACCGAGCGGACGGGCGGCTCCGACCTGGCCGCGCTGGAGGCCACGGCGGAGCCCGCGGGCGACGCGTGGCTGCTGACGGGCTTCAAGTGGTTCGCCTCCAACGCCAACGGATCCGCGTTCGTGGTGCTGGCCAGGCGCCCTGACGGGAACGTGTCGCCGTTCCTCGTGCTGTGGGACCGGCGGGACGGAAGCCGCAACGGCGTGCGGATCCGGCGGCTCAAGGACAAGCTCGGCACCCGTGCGGTCGCGTCGGCGGAGGTCGAGTTCAGCGACGCGGAGGCCTTTCCGCTTTCGGGAGAGAGCTCCGGCTCCGGGCTCGGGACCATGATGAAGCTCACCAACGCCTCCAGGCTCGGCGTGGCCATGATGGGCGTCGGCGTGGCCAGGCGCGCGCTCGTGGAGTCGATCTGCTACGCCCGGTCCCGCGAGGCGTTCGGACGGCCGCTCATCGAGCAGCCGCTCATGCGCCGCAAGCTGAGCGAGCTGATCGTCGAGGTCGAGGCCGCCCAGGCGCTCGCCTTCGACGGCCTCGCCGGCCCCCGCCTGCGCATCGCCCCCGCCCTGATCAAGCTGCGCGCCGCCCGCCTCGGCGTGACGGCGGCGAGCGACGCGATCGAGGTGCACGGGGGCAACGGCTACATCGAGCAGTGGCCGGTGGCCCGCCTCCTGCGCGACGCCCAGGTCAACCCGATCTGGGAGGGCGGCGACAACATCCTCTGCCTCGACGTCCGGCGGGCCATGGTGAAGGAGCAGGCCCACCTGCCCTTCCTCGACCGCCTGCGCGACCTGGCCACCTCCGACCTGGTCCACGCCCGTATCGACGACCTCGCCAAGGCCGTCACGGCGTGGGCCGCGCTGGAGCCCTCGGTGGCGGAGGAGCGGCTGTATCCGCTGGCGCAGTTCATGGCCGACGTGTACGCCGCGGCCCTCCTGGAGGACCAGGCCGCCTGGGGGCTCGACGACGGCCGCAAGGCGCTGGTGGCCCGGCTCTACGCCGAGGCCCACCTCGTGGATCACGGCCCGCTGCGCGGCATCGACCGCCCGGCGGAGGGCTCGGAGCTGTTCGACGAGCTCGTTTCGGGGGCTGTCACGCTCTGACGACCGCTGGGGTGGGTCCGCTCACCCCAGCCGGCGATCACCACCAATTCGTGCAGCGAATGGAGGGCGGGTCGTGGCGGCCCCACCTCAAGCACGCTGGTGCGCTGTGCGGCGCTGGTCCTGGTCTGCCCGCTGGAGCTCACCTCGAACGGGCCGCACTGGAGCCAGGTCCTGCCACCGTCCCGGGTCCAGCCCATCCACACGGTGTCAAGCTACTGAGTGTCCCCACCCAGGTGAGCCCACCCGCGGGTGACGCCGGCGGTCACGACCTGGGTCGTGAGCAGTCCTGTGGCGAGCGCGAGGACCGGCCCTCGACGGCGAATACGCCTGTGTTCGAGCAGGTGTGTCCGCCACCCGGAGGGCAACGCCAGGCCGGTGAACTGCCGCCGCTCCAGCAACGACGTGGAAAGGGCGCCCACCGAGTGGCTGAAGCAGCAAGGTCACAACGGCATGGCGGAGATCGCCTTCGCCCGCGCGGATATCAGCGCCTTCCGGCCGTCTGCTTCAGACACTCGCCGCGGGTTGATCCAATCGCGCAGGCCGGGAGCCAGGCGGCAGGGCGCTGAGCTGTACGGCGGGAGCAGCCAAGATCGCGGATCGGTCGCGCTTGGACATCGGAGGGCGGCTCGGCAGGCGAAGACGGCGGTCGAGGCGGGCCACCAGGTCCCGGGGCAGGGCTGCGGTGTATCTCATCCATCGCCATGGTCTTCAACCGCGGGATCGGCTCTTGCCGGAGACTCGGGCACCCGTCACACTCGCAGGACGGTGACCTGGCGGCCGGACGGCGTGGTCGCCTGGTCGAAATCGCCCCGCTCCTTCCAGGGCGGGGCCTCTGGGCGCCGGTCGAAGACCACCAGCACGCCGGTGTCGAGGCTGAGCCGGTCCAGATACCGGTCGAGCTGCGCGAGGCCGTCGGGCAACGGGTCGTCCCCGCCTGCCCGCCAGACCTTCAGCTCCATCGCCTCGCGCTGCATCAGCCGTTCGCCTTCCGGGCCGGTGTAGGGCCAGCGGACCAGCACGTCCAGGCGCTTGGTGCCCGCGGCGTACTCCCGGTCGAGATAGCCTCCGCCGTTGACCAGCCGGTGGAGGAAGGCCATGAGGATGATCTGGCAGGCGGCCTCGTGGTAGCCCTCCTGCCGGATGAGCACCTCGCCGTGCTCGCGCCAGAACACGACGAACTCCTTCAGCAGACGGTCCAGGTCGAAACGGCCGTCCGGCAGTACGAAGCTGCGCGGCTCGGCCATCACGTACTGTTCCGACGGATCTCCCAGCACCCGCAGGATGACCTCCCGATAGATCGGGTTCGCCACCTCCAGCGGCGGTTTCTGCTTGACCAGGCCCAGATCGCGGACGTAGGAGAGGTCGTCGGAGAAGGTGGGATCGACGTTGGGGAACGACCCGGCGACCACGGGCTCCATCACCCGCTTGACCCGGGGATCGTGCAACCGGGCCACCAGCGCGTCCAGATGAGTGGCGCGCGCCCGGATCAACCGCTCCTTGGCCTCCTCCACCTGTCGGGAGGTGATGGCGCCGATCGCCCCAATCTCGAAGATGATCTCATGGGCGAGGGCGTTGACCAGCCACGGTTGTCCCTGGGTCAGCTCGAAGACCCGATCCACCGCGTCCTTGGTGAACTCCTGGCCGGTCGCCTGCGTGTGCTGGTCGTACAACTCGGCGATCTGATCGGCGGTGAAGTCGCCAAGGCGCAGCGACTCGGCGATGATGTTGAACGGGCCGGCCGGGTTCGACCCGTCAGGATTGCCGCCCGAGGCGACCTTGTAGTCACGCACGTTGCGCAACCCGCACAGCACGACGGACGTGGGGAAGGGACGGCCCTCGTGTCGCGCGTTGTGACCGTCACGCAGCTGGCTGAGAATGCTGATCATGCCGGTGCCCTGCAGGGCGTCGATCTCGTCGAAGAACAGCACCACCCGGCGCGGGCAGCGGTGGCACCACTCGCTCAGCGCCGCACCGAACCGACTGCCCGGCGTGACCTGGGGCCAGGGATCCGGCGGCAGCAACTCGTCCGGCCATCCCGACCGCTCGGCGGCCTCGCGGATGGAATCCAGCAGAAGCGACTCCGCCCAGCCGACGTCGTCACGAGCTGCCTTGGCACGCTCGCAGGAGAACATCAGGGCGGCGACGTCGCCCTCGGCGGTGAGCTCGGACGCCAAGGTGCGCAGCGCGGTCGTCTTCCCGGTCTGCCGGGGCGCGTGCAGCACGAAGTAGCGGTCCATGTCGATGAGCGTCCGTGCCTCCGGGAGCCGCTGCGCGGGAGGCACCATGTAGTGGTCCTGCGGGCCGCACGGGCCGGTGGTGTTGAAGTACTTCGCTCGGGGTGGCCGCATGGTCACATTCTGCCACCATCCGCTGGGCCTGTTGCGAGATTCCGAATCAAGACCGCCGAGGCCGTGCTCCGCGTAGCAGCTCGGCGAGCATGCGCCCGATCGCCCTGACGCACGCGATGCGAGCCAACGCGACCCGGTGCAACGGCTGACCGACTTCGCGGTTCGGCTCCGCCAAGACCTCACGCCGGCTGTATGGAAGGCAGTGACCGTCGCCATCCGTCTGGCGGGCTTCGAGGGTGCCCAGGTCGCTTTGATGGAACCTGTCCGTCTGGAGTCTCTTGGCCACCACTGACGGTGAGTTGCTGGCCGGGAACCCCGGCTTGGACGTACGCTCGGCCCGTTCCCCGAGGACTTCCCCGAGGAGGGCCGCATGACCGTACGCGTGGAGCGCGAGGGACCGGTCACCACCGTGGTGATCAGCAGGCCGGAGGCGCGTAACGCGGTCGATCGCAAGACGGCCGACGCGCTGGTGACCGCGTTCCGTGACTTCGAGGGCTCCGATGCCGCCGTGGCGGTGCTGTGGGGCGAGGGCGGCACGTTCTGCGCCGGCGCCGACCTCAAGGCACTCGACAACCACGTCGGCGAGGACGGCGACGGGCCCATGGGCCCGACCAGGATGCGCCTGTCCAAGCCGGTCATCGCCGCCGTGGCCGGGCACGCCGTCGCGGGCGGGCTGGAGCTGGCCCTCTGGTGCGACCTGCGGGTGGCCGAGGAGGGGGCGGTCTTCGGGGTGTTCTGCCGCAGGTGGGGGGTGCCGCTCATCGACGGCGGCACCGTACGGCTGCCCCGCCTCGTCGGCTCCTCCCGGGCGATGGACATGATCCTCACCGGCCGGCCCGTCGAGGGGCGGGAGGCGTACGAGTGGGGGCTGGCCAACCGGCTCGTGCCGACCGGCACGGCCCGGCGGCAGGCCGAGGAGCTGGCCCGCGAGATCGCCCGCTTCCCGCAGACCTGCCTGCGCGGCGACCGGCTGTCGGCGCTGGAGCAGGAAGGGCTGAGCGAGCAGGAGGCGATGCTGAACGAGCTGCGTCACGGGCTCGTCTCGCTGCCCGACGCGGTGGGCGGCGCCGCCCGCTTCGCCGCGGGCGCGGGCCGCCACGGTGACTTCGGCGACCTCTGAGACGTCCGGGTTCGCGCCCACATCTCGAAGAGCATCAGAGCCCACTGTCGCTGATGTTTTGTCGCCCTGCGTTGCTATAGATGGCGTCATCATCTGACATTTCGAGAAACAGGGCGTTCGATGGCATCAGTGATGTTTCGCGATGAGACGGCGACAGGCCGGGAGCTGGAGACGCGCACCGCTCGCAGGCTGGACTGGGAGAAGCAGGCCGACGCCGCGTTCGCCCGCAACGGATTCCTGCTGCTGGTGGGCGACCGGCAGATCGAGGACCTGGGCACCGGGATCGATCTGACCGTCGATCCGGTGGTGTCCTTCGTCAAGCTCGTCACCCTGGTCGGGGGCTGACGTGAACTACGACATTCTTAAGGACTCTCCACTCAACAACCACTACGACTTCGTCTATCTGGCCAATGACCACAAAGAGGTGTTCGAGCGGTTCGACTCCGCCTTCGCCGCTCATCAGGCCTTCAAGGTCGCGGAGTACGACGAGAGCGAGTTACGCCTCTTCGCCGTGTGGGCGCAGATGCGGCTCAGCCTCGGCTGGGACGGCGGCCACGATCACGACGAACGCCGGCTCGACGTCATCCGCGAGGTGATCGGCCACCTGCCGGAGGTTCCCAAGGCGGTGGTCACCCAGCTGTGGAGCGCGGCCAACGGCCTGATGACCTGGCGGCACACCAACTACGCCGAGCTGTACCGGCTGCCACTGGCCGCCACCGCCCGGCTTCCCTACCACGAGCGGCGCGTCGTGCTGAACTCCCTGCCCAGGTGGTTCGCCCAGTACTGGAAGCCCGCCTGGGAGGTCCTCCGCGAGCCGTTGGAGGCGCTGCTCACCGAACCGGAGGCCGGCGATCCCGGCGCCACGGTCCGCAACATCATGTGGGAGGACGACGCGTTCGCCACCCGGATGATCGCCGATCACGCCACCCGCCTCACCGCTCCCGAGGTCCTGCCACTGCTGCGGCACTGGACCACCGCCACCGCCTCCAGACCCAGCGCCAGGTGGACCAGGCGGGCTACCGAGCTGCTGACCCCGCAGGCCGCAGAACTGATCAAAGACATCCTCGGCCAGGTCATCGCCCATCGTGAGGTCACGCTCCGGTACCCCATCCGCGACGGCGAGTGGACCGAGACCGTCTTCCTGCGCGAGCGCACCGCCGTACCGCTGCGCGGCATGGTGTGGACCTGCGAGCTGATCGACAAGCCGTGGGTGACCGCGCTGCTGGGCGACGTCGCCGTGGCGACCGGCACCGGGATCGGCGGCTCCGGTGCCAACGCGCGCAGCGAGATGCTGGCCAACGCCGCGATAGGGGTGCTGGCCCGGCGCGGCGGTCTGGAGGTGGTCGCCCAGCTGGCCCGGGTGCAGGCCAAGGTGCGCAAGAAGACCATCCTGGCGGGCGTGACCAAGACCTTGGACGCGGTCGCCGAGCGGAGCGGGCTGTCGCCCGAGCAACTGCTGGAGCGCACGGTCCCGGCCTTCGGGCTGGGCACCGACGGCACCCGTACCGAACACGGCCTGCGGTTGGCCCTCGATGGCGTCGTGGGCTTCGTCGACCCCTCCGGCAAGATCCGCAAGACGATCCCCAAGGCCGTCCGCGAGGAGCACAAGGAGCTGCTGGCCGAGCTCAAGGCCACCGCCAAGGAGATCAAGAAGGTCCTGCCGGCCGAGCGCTTCCGGATCGAGCGCGCACTGGCCACCGAACGCATCTGGCGCTGGAGCGAGGTGTGCGAGTACTACCTCGACCACCCGGTCACCGGTTCCATGGGCAGGACCTTGATCTGGGAGATCCTCCAGGGACCGGCCGGGCGCCCGGTGCTCGTGGACGGCACCTGGGAGCTGACCGACCCGGCAGGGCGCCGCATCCAGCCCGACTCTGACACCCCGGTGCTCCTCTGGCACCCCATCTCCCACAGCATGGAAGAAGTGCGCGCCTGGCGCGACCACCTCATGGAGTACGGCCTGCGCCAGCCGTTCAAACAGGCATTCCGCGAGGTCTACCTGCTCACCCCCGCCGAAGAGGAGACTCTCGACCACTCGCGCCGCTTCACCGGTCATCTGCTGCGTTACGGTCAGGCGAAGGCGTTGCTGACCGGACGCGGCTGGACCGGGATGTCACTGGGCCACTGGGGCTGGGAGTACGGCTCCGACCAGGCCGAAGCCACCAAGGAGCTCCCCGGCGGCCTGGTCGCCCACTGGGGCTTTCATCTGGATGAGGGCTCGTTCGAGCGAGATGACCTGGGCACGGTGTCCATCTGCGTCAGCGGCGATCTCCACTTCACCGACGCCGGCGGGCGCCGAGTCCCGCTGGCCGAGGTGGCCCCGTTGACGTTGTCGGAGGTGCTGCGTGACGCCGACCTGGCTGTCGGCGTCACCTCCACCGGCCTGGACCCCGAGGGAGACGGTGAGTACTGGCAGTCCTACGGCTTCGGCGACCTGACCGAGACCGCCCGCATCCGCCGTGACGCGCTGACCCGGCTGTTGCCGCGCCTGGCCATCGCCGACCGCTGCACCATCGCCGACCGGTTCCTGCGTGTCCGCGGTGACCTGCGCACCTACAAGATCCACCTCGGCTCGGGCAACATCCTCATGGAACCCAACGACGCCTACCTGTGCATCGTCCCCCGCCGCGGTTCCGGCGACCCGGTCTTCCTGCCCTTCGAGGAGGACGGCGGCATGTTGTCGATCGTCCTGTCGAAGGCGTTCCTCCTGGCCGCCGACACCGCGATCACCGACCCGTCCATCACGCACCAGATCCGGCCCTGAGCGGCGCCGCCCGGCTCTACCCCAGCACGGGGAAGTTGGCTCGGATGACGCCGTGCGGGTCGCGGGAGCGCTTGAGGTCGCGGAGCCGGGCCAGCGACTCGCTCGGGAACGCCGCCGCGGCCTGCTCGCCGCCGTGCAGCATCGTGTACGGCCTGCGCCCGCTGCTGAACGGCACCAGCGCCTTGCCCAGCCGCTCCAGGCGCTCGGCCGTGGCCTCGGTGGGCGCGCCGATCGCGTAGATCAGGTACGGCTCGTCCAGGTGCCCCGCGGCGCCGCCCCCGTCGGCGGGCCTCGACAGCGCGCCGCCCAGGTGCCGGATCTGCACGCTGATCATCGGGTCGATCGGCTCGCCCAGCAGCACGCCGGCCACCTGGTCGTCGAGCCCGGTCAGCAGCTCGCACCGGCTGGTGCCGGGCTGGGGGTCGGTGGGTTCGTCGCAGATGGAGCCCAGCTCGGCGACCGGCAGCAGCCGCCGGTTGTCACTGAGTGCGCCGCCGATCAGCTCGAAGGGCCGCAGCAGCGTGCCCGGGTCCCGGCCCAGGTACGTGCTGTCGATCATGACGAACCCCGGCCCGCCGGGGATCTGCAGCAGGTCGAACCAGACCGTCAGCTCGTCCGGCGCGGTCGCGGTGACCTCGCGGTAGGCGGCCAGCACCTCGGGCGCCCGCTCGATCGGCCACGTGATCCGCCCGCCGTACAGGAAGGGGGCGGGCCGCAGATCGAACTCCATCGCCGTCACGACCGCGAAGTCGCCGCCGCCGCCCCGCAGCGCCCAGAACAGCTCGGGGTCCCGCTCGGCCGTCACCCGGATCCGCCGGCCCCCGGCGTCCACCGCGTCGAAGGCCCGCACGCTGTCGGCGGCGAAGCCGTACTTCCTGCTGAACCAGCTCAGCCCGCCACCCAGCGTGTACCCGGTCACGCTGACCACGGGGGAGCTGCCCGCGAGGCCGGTCAGCCCGAGCGGGCTCGCCGCCGCCAGCACCTCGCCCCACTTCACACCCGCGCCGACGCGCGCCACCCCGTTGTCGATCTCCACTCCGCCCAGGCCGCCGGTCCGCAGCAGGATCGTGCCCTCGGTGTCGCCGGAGGCGCCGTGGCCGCTCGGCTGCGCGGTCACCGCCAGCCCGTGCAGGCGGGCGTAGCCGACCGCGGCCGCCACGTCGTCGGCGTCGGCCGCTTCGACGACCGCGCGCACCCGCTGGTCGACGGCCAGGTTCCACGGCCTGCGCGCCTCGTCGAAACCCTCGTCGCCGGGGAGGAGCACGCGGCCGGTGGTCAGGTTCTTCAGTTCGTTCATGGATCAAGCATGCGTTTCGGCACTTGGGAACTATTTGAGGTTGACTTGGGGTTCGTGGAGTTCAGACTGTTCGGTCCGCTTGAGGTGGACGACGGCGACGGCAACCGGCTCGACCTCGGCACCCGCAAGCAGCGGGCGGTCCTGGCCAGGCTGGCGCTCGAGCCCGGCCGCGTCGTGCCGCTGGACCGGCTGATCGAGGAGCTGTGGGCGGGGGAGGCGCCGGCCAAGGCCACGGCGACGCTGCAGGCGTACGTCTCGCATCTGCGGCGGGTGCTGGAGCCGGACCGCAAGCCGCGTACGCCGCCCCGGGTGCTGCTCACCCGCGAGCCCGGCTACGTGCTGGACGTCACGCCCGGCCAGACGGACGTGGGCCGCTTCGCCGCGTGGGCCGCCGACGGGGCGCGCCTGGTCAGGCAGGGGCGGCACGCGGAGGGCGCGCGGACGCTCGACCGGGCGCTCGCGCTGTGGCGGGGGGAGCCGCTGGCCGAGTTCCCCGATCTGGCGCCGGCGGCGTCCGCGCGGCTGGACGAGCTGCGGCTCGTGGCCGAGGAGGACCGGCTGGAGGCCCGGCTGGCGCTCGGAGAGGCGAGCGTGCCCGACCTGGAGGCGCTGACGGAGGCGCACCTGTACCGGGAGCGGGCGTGGGGGCTGCTGGTGCTCGGGCTGTACCGGGCGGGCCGCCAGGCCGACGCGCTCGCGGCGCTGCGCAAGGTGCGCGCCCTGCTCGCCGACGAGCTGGGCATCGAGCCGGGGCCCGAGCTGAGGCGGCTGGAGCAGGCGGTGTTCGAGCAGGCACCCGAGCTCGACCCGGGCCCCAAGCTCAACCCGGCGCACATCCAGGACCCCGCTCCCGCGCCTGTCCCCGCAGGGCCGGGGTCCGACAGGCTCGTGGCCAGGGAGGGCGAGCTGCGGGTCCTGGAGGAGCTGCTGGCGCGGGCCCGACACGGCAGGGGCGGGCTGGCGCTGGTCACCGGCGAGGCGGGCATCGGGAAGACGAGCCTGGCCAGGGCCGTCGCCGACCTGGCCACGGCCAGGGGCTTCCGGGTGGAGTGGGGCCGCTGCCTCGACGGCGGCACGGCCCCCGCGTTCTGGCCGTGGACCCGCGCGGGCCTGATCCCGCCGTCCCCGCAGGCCGAGCTGTTCGACCTGTACGACGCCGTGCTGGCGGAGCTGCGGACCGGCCCCCTGCTCGTGGTGCTGGAGGACCTGCACTGGGCCGACGCCTCCTCGCTGAAGCTGCTCGGCCACGTCGCCGGCGAGCTGGCCAGGACCTCCGCGCTCGTCGTGGCCACGCTCAGGCCCGAGCCGGGCGACCACCCCGAGCAGCTGCGCGAGACCCTGGGCGCGCTGGCCAGGGAGGGCCGCCGGCTGCCGCTGGCGCCGTTCGACGCCTCGGGCGTGCGCGACTACCTGCGCCTGCGCGACGTGGCGGCCGACCCGCAGGAGCTGCTCGACCGCTCGGGCGGCAACCCGTTCTACCTGACCGAGCTGCTCCGCCTGCCCGAACGCGAGCGCCACCTCGTCCCGCCCGGAGCCCGCGACGTCATCGAACGCCGCCTGGCCCGCCTCCCCGAGCCCACCAGGGACCTGCTCAGAGCCGCCGCGGTCGCGGGCCGGGAGGTGGAGCTGGACCTGCTGACCGCCCTCGTGGACCGCCCCGTCGAGGAGGTCATGTCGCGGCTGGAGCCCGCGCTGGCCGCCGGGCTGCTGGCCGAGATGCCGGCCGGGGTCGCCGACTACCGCTTCTCCCACGCCCTCGTACGGCAGGCGCTCGACCAGGGGCTCACCCGGCTCGGCCGCGCCCGCCTGCACCTGCGGGCCGCCGGGCACCTGGAGACCCTGCCCGGCGCCGACCCGGCGATCCTGGCCGGCCACTTCGCCGCCGCGGCCCGGCTGGGCGGCGCGCCCAAGGCCGTCACGTACGCCGCCCGGGCCGCCGCGCAGGCCGCGGAACGCCACGGCTACCAGGAGGCCGTGCAGCTGTGGGAGCTGGCGCTCGACCACCTGCCGCCCGGCGACTCGCCCGAGCGCTGCCGCGTGCTCACCGAGCTGGGCCAGGCCCGGCGCACCACGGGCGACGCCGAAGGCACCTACCGCGACCTGACCGAGGCCGTCGCCCAGGCCCAGCGGCTCGGCGACCGGGACGCGCTGGTGGCGGCGGTCTCGGTCTTCGGCGGCCTGTCGGTGTGGAACTGGCGCCCGTACGGCATCGTGGACGAGGACATGGTCGCGATCCTGGAGGATCTCCTGGCGGGCGACCTCGACGACCGGTCCAGGGCCGCGCTCCTGGGCACGCTCGGCATCGAGCTGCACTACGGCCCCCGGCGCGCCGAGGGTGAGCGGCTGGCTCTCGACGCGGTCGGCCTGGCCCGCCGCTCCGGTGACCCGATGGTGCTGGCCAGGGCGCTCAACAACTACGTGATCGCGAGCTTCGTACCCGGCCGCAACCCCGAGCGGCTGGCGGCGGCCGAGGAGATGCTGGCCATTCCCGGCCTGCCCAGGGAGGCCAGGCTGGTGGCGCGGGTGCTGCGCATGGCGTGCCTGCTGCGCGCGGGCGAGCTGGCCGAGTGGAGCAGGGACCTGGCCCGCTGCGAGCAGCTGCTGCACGAGGTCGCCCGGCCCGAGCTGGAGGCCATGGTCCGCGTCGCGCAGACCGCCGACCACGCCCTGCACGGCCGATGGGCGGAGGCGGAGGCGCTGGCCGAGCACTTCCCCAAGATCTCCTTCGGGGCGAGCCTGTGGGGCCAGGAGGCCCGCCGCCTCGGCGTCCTCTACACCTGCCGGCGCGGCCAGGGCCGGGTGGCGGAGCTCTTGGACGAGCTGGTGGCCGCGGGCGATCAGCCGCTCATGAGCATGGTGCGCCCGCTCGCCATCCTGGCCTCCCTGGACGTCGGCCGCACCGAACAGGCGCGGCAACTCCTCGGGCGGTGGGGCGTGGACCTGCGGGAGGACTGGTCGGCCGACTTCTTCTTCCCGGTCTGGGGTCTGGTGGCCGCCCAGCTCGGCACCCCCGACCCCGGGGAGATGTACGAGCGGCTGCTGCCGATCGCCGACCAGCCCATCGTCCTGGGCACGGGCAGCGCGGCCCTGGGCTGCGTGCAGGACGTGCTGGCCGAGCTGGCGCTCCGGCTCGGGCGTACGGAGCAGGCGCTCGACCACAATCGGGCGGCCATCGCCAGGCACCGGCAGCTCGGCCTGGCCTACCTGGAGTCGCGCAGCCGCGCCCGCCGCGCCGAGCTGGCGCCCTGAGCCTTGTCGGTGGCCCCGCGTATCGTGACCGTATGCCTGACATCGAGGTCGCGGGTCACGAGGTCCGCGTCACCAGCCCCGACAAGGTGGTCTTCCCGCAGTCCGGCCACACCAAGCTCGACCTGATCCGCTTCTACCAGGCCGTGGGCGAGGCGGCGCTGCGGGGCGTCCACGGGCGGCCGATGGTGCTCAAGCGGTTCGTGCACGGCATCGAGCAGGAGGCGTTCTTCCAGAAGCGCGCCCCGGCCAAGCGGCCCGACTGGATCGAGGTGGCCGAGCTGAAATACCGCTCGGGGCTGAGCGCGGAGGAGGTCGTCTGCACCGACCTGGCCCAGCTGCTGTGGGTGGTCAACCTCGGGTGCGTCGACCTCAACCCCCATCCGGTGCGCGCCGACGACCTGTCCAGGCCTGACGAGCTGCGCATCGACCTCGACCCGGTGCCGGGCGTCGAGTGGGCCGACGTGCTGGCCACCGCGCAGGTGGCGCGCGAGGTGCTGGCCGACCACGGGCTGGTCGCCTGGCCCAAGACGTCCGGTTCGCGAGGGTTCCACGTCTACGCCCGCATCGAGCGGCGCTGGCCGTTCGCCAAGGTGCGCAAGGCGGCCGAGACGGTGGCCCGCGAGGTCGAGCGGCGCGCGCCCGAGCTGGCCACCAGCCGGTGGTGGAAGGAGGAGCGGCACGGCGTGTTCGTCGACTTCAACCAGAACGCCTACGACCGCACCGTGGCCTCCGCCTACTCCGTGCGGGCCGTGCCCGACGCCCGGGTCTCGACACCGCTGACCTGGGACGAGGTGCCCGGCTGCCGCCCCGAGGCGTTCACGATCGACACCGTGGCCAAGCGGCTGGCCGAGGCCGGCGACCCGTGGGAGGACATGGACCTGCACCCGGGCTCGCTCGACGGGCTCTTGGCGCTGGCCGAGGAGCTCGGGCCCGCGCCCAAGCCACCCAAGGGCACGGGGGGCCGGCAGCAGACCATGCCCGTCATCGAGATCGCGCGGGCGGAGCACAAGGAGGAGGCGCTGGCCGGGTTCGAGCGGTGGAAGGCCCGGCACCCGGCGGTCGCCGCCCGGCTGGAGCCCGCCGACGTGCTGGTCGACGGCATGCGGGGGCGCAGCAGCGTGTGGTATCGCATCCGGGTCAACCTCCAGCACGTGCCGGAGGCCGAGCGGCCGCCGCAGGAGCCGCTGGAGGTCGACTACGACCCCTGGCGCGGCACCGGGCCCTCAGAGCGCTGAGCACGTGCCGGGCCCCGGAGCGTTGAGCGGCGCCGGATCCCCGGAGCGTTGAGCACGCTCCGGGGGAGACGCGTCAGCGGCCGGAGATCAGGTTCGCCAGCCGCGCGAACGGCGACGTCGTGGTGCCGTGGTCGTTCTCCTGCCGGTCGGCGGCGCGGAAGAGCGCGTAGATGAGCTGCACTCCCGTCCACCGCAGCGGCTCGGGCTCCCACTGGCGCACCTGGCGGCCCACCCAGGGCAGGGCCGTCAGCTCGGTGTCCTGGCGCAGCACCAGGTCGCGCAGGGTGCGGCCGGCCAGGTTCGTGGTGGTGACGCCGCTGCCGACGTAGCCGCCCGCCCAGCCGAGGCCGGTCGCGTGGTCCAGGTGCACCGTCGAGCACCAGTCGCGCGGCACGCCCAGCACGCCGCACCAGGAGTGCTGGATCCGCGCGTCCGCCGCCGCGGGGAAGAGCTTGACCAGCATCCGCCACAGCAGCGCGACCGTCTGCGGCTGCGTGGCGCCCCGCACGTCGGTACGCGAGCCGTACCGGTAGGGCACGCCCCGGCCGCCGATCGCGATGCGGTCGTCGGCGGTGCGCTGCGCGTAGATGTAGGCGTGCGCCTCGTCCCCGATCAGCTCGTTGCCCTGCCAGCCGATGTGCTTCCACACCTCGGGCGGCAGCGGCTCGGTGACGATCATGGAGCTGTTCATCGGCAGCCACTGCCGGTGCTGCCCGGCCAGCGAGGCGGTGAAGCCCTCGGTGGCGCGGATGACGTAGTCCGCCGTGACGGCCCCGCGCGTGGTGACCGCCGCCGCCTGGCTGCCGTCCCGCCGCGGGATGATCTTCGTGACCGTGGTGTCCTCGAAGATGTCCACCCCGAGCCGGGCGACCGCCTCGGCCAGGCCGACGGCCAGCTTGGCGGGCTGGATACGGGCGCAGTGCGGCGAGTAGGTGGCCTCCAGGGTGCCCGCCACCTGCACGCGCTCGCGCTGCTCGTCGCGGTCCATCAGCCGCAGGTCGCCCTCGCCGTACCCCCAGGTGCGCAGGTCATCGAGCTCGGCGCGCAGCCGGCGCCGCTGGGCCGGGTTCGTCGCGACGTGGATGAGGCCGCCCTTGTGGATGTCGGCGTCGATGGCCTCCTCGCGGGTCACCTCGATGACCTCGTCCACGGCGTCGAACATCGCGTGCTGCAGGTCGATCATCGCCTGCCGGCCGCGCGCCTTGGCGTGCCGCTTGCGCGACCCGGCGAACTCCGCCGACAGCCACCCGCCGTTGCGCCCCGACGCGCCGAACCCGGCGAACTCCTTCTCCAGGATTGCGATCCGCAGCCCCGGCTCGGCCTTCTTCAGGTAGTACGCGGTCCACAGGCCGGTGTAGCCGCCGCCGACGATGGCCACGTCGTACGAGCGCGGCCCCGGCAGTGGGGGACGCCGGTCCGGCAGGCCGATCTGCCGGTACCAGAACGAGACGCCGCCGTTGGCGAAGTCCTTGGTGAGCGGGATGCCTTTCACGTGAGCACAGCCTCCACATCGGGCGAGTCGGGCAGCAGGACGGAGTCGGCGACGCGCCACGTGAGGGTGACCTCGTCGCCGCCACGGGCGTCGCTGAGGCTGCCGGCCTGCTCGCGCACCAGCGCGGACGAGCCGTCGGGCAGCCTCAGCTCCAGCTTCCTGCTGGAGCCCAGGTAAATCTCGCCGGTGACGGTGGCCGGCAGGGCGTTCCATTCCGAATCGGGGGAGAAACCCGCCTCGCGCACGGCCAGCCGCTCCGGGCGTACGACGAGCGCGCCCGCCTTGCTGGCCAGGCTGTCGGACGGGCCGCCGGGCAGGCTGCCGGGCGCCCGCAGCAGCCGCGCGCACACGCCGATGCCGTCGGGCGTGACGTCGCCGCGCAGGATCGTCGACTCGCCGAGGAAGCGGGCCACGAACAGCGTGGCGGGCCGCTCGTACAGCTCCTCGGCGGGCCCGACCTGCTCGATGCGGCCGCGGTTGAAGACCGCGATCCGGTCCGACAGCACCAGCGCCTCGTCCTGGTCGTGCGTGACGTACACGAACGTGGTGCCGAGCTCGCCGTGGATGCGCTTGATCTCGAGCTGGAGCCAGTCGCGCAGCTTCTTGTCCAGCGCGCCCAGGGGCTCGTCCATCAGCAGCACGCGCGGGCTGTAGACAATGGCGCGGGCCACGGCCACGCGCTGCTGCTGTCCGCCGGACAGCTCGCGCGGGTAGCGGTGGCCGTACTCGCCGAGGTGGACGGTGGCCAGCGCGGCCGCGACCAGCTCGGCGCGGCGGGCCTTGGGCACCTTGCGCTGTTTGAGCGGGTACGCGATGTTCTCGGCGACCGTCATGTGCGGGAACAGGGCGTAGTGCTGGAAGACCATGCCCATGTCCCGCTTGTGGGCGGGCGTCGCGGCGATGGCGGTCCCGTCCACGGTCAGCTCGCCGGTGGTGGGGTGGTCGAAGCCGGCGATGATGTTCAGCGTGGTCGTCTTGCCCGAGCCGCTCGGCCCGAGCAGCGTGATGAACTCGCCCGGTTTGATCGACAGCGAGACGTCGTCCACGGCGACGAAGTCGCCGTAGCGCTTGGTCAGTCCGGTCAGCTCGATGCCGGCGCCGCGGGCGGCGAGATCGTTACTGGTGGGCACGTGACCTCCTGGCGACGAAGAAGGTGGCGATCAGGACGAGGCTCGTGGTCAGCACGATGATCATCGTGGCCGCCGCGGCGATGGTCGGGTCGGTCTCGCGGGTGACGCTCGCGTACATCTTCACCGGCAGGGTCTGCAGGTAGGGGCTCTGGATGAACAGCGAGACGACCACCTCGTCGAAGCTCGTGACGAACGCGAACAGCGCGCCCGCGGCCACGCCGGGGGCGACCAGCGGCAGCGTCACGGTGCGGAAGGTGGTCCAGCGGCCCGCGCCCAGGCTGGCCGCCGCGCTCTCCAGCCGCCGGTCGAACCCGCTCAGCGACGCGGTCACCGGGATCATCACGAACGGCAGCGCCAGCACGGTGTGCGCCATGACGAAGCCCATGAGCGTCCCGACGAGCTGCAGCTTCAGGAACACGGCGTAGACGCCGATGGCCAGCACGACCCCGGGCACGATCATCGGGGCCAGCATCGACCCCTGGACCAGCGCGAGCCCGCGCATCCTGGCCCGGGTCAGGCCGAGCGCCGCCGCCGTGCCGAGCGTGGTGGCGACGACGGTGACCAGCAGGCCCACCTCGAGCGAGGTCCACAGGGCCGACATCCAGGCCGGGTCGCCGAAGAAGTGCTCGTACCAGCGGGTGGACCAGCCGTCCGGCGGGAACTTGAGCGACGCCTTCGAGGTGAAGCTGAGCGGCACCACGATCAGCGCGGGGGCCACCAGCCAGACGCCGACCAGCGCGCAGAATGCCCACAGCGCCCCGCGTCCCACCCGGGCGCTCATCCGGTCACCTTCTTCCCGGCGCGGCGCAGCGTGACCGCCAGCAGCGCGATCATGGCCAGCGTGAGCCCGAGCAGGACCACGCCCATGGCGCCGCCGCGCCCCCATTTCAGCAGGCCGTTGACCTGCGTGAAGATCTGCTGGGAGAGCAGCGCGTCGGTGGGGGAGCCGAGCAGCGCGGGCGTGACGTAGAACCCGAGCGCGCTGATGAACACGGTCAGGCACCCCGCCGACACCCCGGGCAGCGACAGCGGCACGTAGACGTCGAGGAACGCCTTGACGGGCCGCGCTCCCATGCTGCCCGCCGCGGTGAGCAGCCGCCGGTCGATCCCGCTCATCACCGCGTAGAGCGGCAGCACCATGAACGGCATCAGCAGCTGCACCATCCCGATCACGACGCCCGTCTGGGTGCGGATCAGGCTGAACGGACCCAGCCCGATGGTCCCGAGCAGGTCGTTCACCACGCCGGTGTCCTGCAGCAGGATCACCCACGCGAAGGTCCGCACCATCAGGCTGGTCCAGAACGGCACCAGCACCAGCAGCGTCAGCACGGCCCTGGCCCGCGGGCCCGCGATCGTCATGGCGTACGCGTACGGGTACGACAGGATCAGCGCGACCACCGTCACCCACAGGGCGGTGGTGAACGTGCGCCCGAGCACCCGCAGGTTCTGGGACTCGCTGAAGAACCAGGTGAAGTTCCCCAGACCGGGCACCGGATCGGTGAACGCGCTGATCACCATCGAGATCAGCGGAAACAGGAAGAAGACGGCGAGCGCCACCAGCGCCGGCAGGACCAGGAGCGCCGGGCGGCGCTCAGGGTCCGCCGGCTGCCTGGCGGCGGCGGGCGGGGCTACCGCCTGCAGGGTGGAGGCCATCCGCGATCAGCCGCCGAGCCAGGCCGACCACTTCTCGATCATCTCCGGCTGGTGTTCGGCCCACCACTTGGAGTCGATCTTGAGTGCCTTCTCCGGGACGCCCGGAGCGGTGGTCAGGAACGCCTGGCCGGTCTGGTCGAGGCTCGGCTTGGCGTCGGTGTTGATCGGCGAGTACGAGGTCAGCTCCGTCAGCTTGGCCTGCTGCTGAGCGCCCAGGTAGTAGTTGATCAGCGCCATCGACGCCTTCGGGTTCTTGGCGTTCTTCGGCACGGCCAGCGAGTCCATGATCGGCATCCACTGGTCCCAGGCGATCTGGAACGGCGCGCCGTTCTTGACGGCGGCGTAGGCCCGGCCGCTCCAGACCATCCCCATGTCCACCTCGCCGGACTCCAGCAGCTGCTGGGCCTCCGCGCCGGTCTTCCAGAAGACCAGGTTGGAGCGGACCGACTGCAGCTTCTTGGTCGCCCGGTCGACGTCCAGCGGATAGAGCTGGTCGGGCGCCACGCCGTCGGCGATCAGCGCGCCCTCGAACGGGCCGGGCGCCGAGTCGCCGGGGTTGCCGGAGATGGCGCGCTTACCGGGGAACTTCGTCGTGTCGAAGAAGTCCTTCCAGCCCTTGGGCGGGTTGGCGCCGAACTTGTCCTTGTTGTAGACGAGCACCATGCCGTACTGCATCGCGGGGACGGTGCACTGGGCGGACAGGCCCTCGGGGACCTTGGACTTGTCGATGATCGAGTAGTCCAGCGGCTGGAGCAGCTTGCCGCACTGGGCATCGGCCCAGATGGAGTCGGCGTCGATCACGTCCCAGGTGACGTTGGAGGAGTCGACCTGGGCCTTGATCTTGGCGTAGTCGGTCGGGCCGTCCTGGAGGATCTTGGCGCCCGACTCCTGGGCGAACGGGTCCACCGCCGCCTTCTGCTGGCCCTCCTGGTAGACGCCTCCGTAGGAGACGAAGGTCATGTTGAGGCCGCTCAGGGCGTCCTTCTTGATCGTGCCCGACTTGGCGGGCCCCGACCCGAGATCGATCGAGGCGGGCGCCGCCGAGCCGGCTCCGCAGGCGGTCGCGAGCAGGAGCGAAGCCGCGACGCCGGCCATGGCGGCCAGTCGCGCTGGGTGCTTCGGCATGGGTTACCCCCTAGGGCAGGTGTAGCTGGGGTTCAGGAGGATGTAGTAGGTGGGGCGACCACCCAGAGGACCTCGGCGGTCTCGTCACTCTCGTTGACGATCCGGTGGGGGACCGACGTGCGGTACTCCACGCTGTCCCCGGGCTCCAGCACGTGTGCGGCGGCGGAGCCGTTGGGTCCGAGCCAGAGAGTGATCCGCCCGCGGATGACCAGGAAGATCTCCTGGGAGTCGCCGTGGGTGTACGGTTCGTCCCCGGTGGACGAGCCCGGATCGAATTCCCCGGCGTACACCTCCACGTTCTGGAGCGGGCGCTGGGAGATCAGGAACTTGCGCGTGCCGGGAGCCGTGTGCAGCTCCGGACGCGCGTCGCGGCGCACCACCCGGTGGCCGACCTCGTCCTCCTCGTTGAACAGATCCGCGACCGTGAGCCCGAGAGCCGAGGCGATTCGCCTGAGCATCCCGATGCTGGAGCTGGTCTGCCCGCGCTCCAGCTGGCTGATGAAGCTCGCGCTCGCCCTGGCCTCCGCCGCGAGTGCGCGCACGGTCATGCGGCGCATGTTGCGGTAGGCGCGGATTCGCGCACCCAAGCGGGCGTTCTCCGACTCCGTCATCGAACCTCTCGATTGGCTGCACTGAACAAGTTGTTAAGTGGCAATGAAAGGACCGTACATAGGTAGCCGAATGCCCATCAAGGGGGCGTTACGTAACGACTACGTAAAGGAGTCAGCCGCGGGTGGGGCGCTCGTAGCCCTCGTCGCCTCCGTAGACGTGCAGGTCGGGGTCCTGCTCCGGCTGGTTGGCGGGGCTGGTGGGCGAAGCGGTGTGCTCCGAGGCGAAGTCGTCGGAAACCTCGACCGGCTGCGGGAAGAGGTGGTCGTGCCAGGTGATCCGGCCCTTGGGCTCGGCGTCGGTCAGCAGCTCGCCGGCGCGCTGGGCCGCGTACAGGCTGCCGGGGAAGCGCACGGGCAGGCAGGGGCGGTGCAGGCCCTTGGCCTCCAGCCAGGTCCTGACCAGTTCGTCCGTGTTGAGCACCTGGGGACCGCCGTACTCGATCTCGTCCATCGCGGGGCCCGCGGCGATCAGCTCGTTGAGGCGGGCCGCCACCTCGCCC
Source organism: Nonomuraea sp. NPDC004186 (assembly GCF_053603495.1). Classification (NCBI taxonomy): domain Bacteria; kingdom Bacillati; phylum Actinomycetota; class Actinomycetes; order Streptosporangiales; family Streptosporangiaceae; genus Nonomuraea; species Nonomuraea sp. NPDC004186. Next base: position 28,397 of record NZ_JBSGFQ010000068.1, read on the forward strand.
GTGTGGACCGGCTGCCAGGGCATCGAGCGGTCCACGGCGAGCACGGGGAGCGACTCGAAGTCGCTCAGCCGCCGGTCGAGCGTCTGCTGGAAGTGGGTGGAGCGCAGGATCGTCCAGCCCAGCTCGCTCTCCGAGATCAGCCGTTCGGCCTCCAGCTTGTGCCGGAGGTGGCCGCTGGCCACGCTGTCGGCCCCGACGCACGAGGCGTACAGCAGGTGCGGGTACCCCGCCTGGCGGGCGGCGGCGACCAGCTTGCGCGTCCCGGCCACGTCCACGGCGCCGCGGCCCTTGCGGCCGCCGGTGGCCAGGTGCGCGATGACGTCCACGTCGCGTACGGCCTCCGCGAGACCGTTGCCGGAGACGAGGTCGCCCCACATCCACTCGACGTTCCCGCGGCTCTCGCGCTTGGTACGGCTCAGCGCCCGCACCCGGTGGCCCGACCTGAGCAATGCGGGCACCAAGGCGCCGCCCAGCGTGCCCGTTGCTCCCGTGACCAGAATGCGCATGACGCCCCTCTACCCGCGAATGCCTAGAAATGACAAGGAATCTGGTAAAAGCGTCTGCGACCTGCGGAGCGGGGTAGAGCGGCTCCCATGGCTCGAATCGCAGCGGAATCCCTGGTAGAGCGGCTCGCCGAGTGGGGTGTCGACACCGTTTTCGGCATGCCGGGCGACGGCATCAACGGCATCATGGAAGGGCTGCGGCGCCACCGTGACCGGGTGCGCTTCGTCCTCGTCCACCACGAGGAGGCGGCCGCCTTCATGGCCACCGGCTACGCCAAGGCCACCGGCCGGATCGGCGTGTGCCTGGCCACCTCGGGGCCCGGTGGCATCCACCTGCTCAACGGCCTCTACGACGCCAAGCTGGACCACGTGCCCGTGCTGGCGATCACGGGCATGCAGGAGACGTCCGTGCTGGGCACCGGCTACCAGCAGGAGGTGCACCTCGACCGGCTGTACGAGGACGTGGCCGAGTACAACATGATGATCACCAACCCGGCGCAGCTGCCCTCGCTGGTGGACCTGGCGATCAGGACCGCCTACGCGCGGCGCGGGGTCGCCCATCTCACGCTGCCCAACGACCTGCAGGTGGCCGAGGCGGGGATGGCCCCGTACCGGGCCGTGGCACCGGCGCGGCCGCCGGAGACCGCGCCCATCTACCTGCGCCCGTCCGGCCTGCCGCGCCAGGAGGACGTCGAATGGGCGGCCGAGGTGCTCAACAACGCCCGGCGCCCCGCCATGCTCGTCGGGCAGGGGGCGCTGCACGCCCGGCAGGAGGTGCTGGCCGTGGCCGAGGCGCTCGGTGCTCCCGTGGCCAAGACGCTGCCCGGCAAGGCGGTCATCCCGGACGACTCGCCGTACACGACGGGCGGGATCGGGCTGCTCGGCACCCGGCCGAGCGAGGAGCTGATGGACGAGGCCGACGTGCTCTTCATGGTCGGCACGAACTTCCCCTACTCCAAGTTCCTGCCGGAGCAGGCGCGGGTGGTGCAGTTCGAGGCGGACCCGACCAGGGCAGGGGCGCGGATCGCGACCGACGTGCCCGTGGTGTGCGACGCGAAGGAGGGGCTGCGGGCGCTGCTGCCACTGCTCACCGCCCGGGACCGCCACGCCCACCTGCGGAAATATCAGGAGATGATGGACAAGTGGCGGGCCGACATGGACGCTCTGGAGAACCCGGACCGGGCTCCCATCGCGCCCCAGTACGTCGTGTCCATCATGGACGAGCTCGCCACCGACGACGCCATCATGACCTGCGACAGCGGCACCATCGCCACCTGGGCCGCCCGGCACTGGACGATCCGCGGCGAGCGCCAGTTCTACCTGTCCGGGACGCTGGCGACGATGGCCCCCGGGCTGCCGTACGCCATCGCCATGCAGCACGCCTATCCCGGACGGCAGGTCATCGCGTACGTCGGCGACGGCGGGTTCACGATGCTGATGGGCGAGTTCCTGACGGCGGTCCAGCAGCGGCTGCCGGTCAAGGTGATCATCAACAACAACAACTCGCTCGGGCAGATCCTGTGGGAGCAGATGGTGCTCGGCTACCCGGAGCACGGGGTGCGCTTCCCGGAGCCGGAGGCCGACTTCTCGGCCTGGGCGAGGTCGTGCGGCGGGTTCGGGGCCAAGGTCACCAAGTCGGAGGACGTCGCCATGGCGATCGGCCAGGCGCTCGCGCACGACGGCCCGGCGCTGGTGGACGTGGACGTGAACCCGAACGAGCCGCCCATGCCGGCCAAGGTCACCTACGAGCAGGCGAAGAGCTTCGCGCAGGCGTTCCTCAAGGGGCAGCCGCACAAGGCGGCCATCGCCACGACCCTGTTCAAGGACCGGATCCAGCGGCTGGGGGAATAGCCGCCGCGATCGCCGCCGCGGTGCTCAGCAGGGGGTCGATCAGCTGGGGCAGCTCGCGGGCGCGCCGCGAGGACAGCACGATGCCCAGGGCCGCCACGGGCCGCCCGTCCACCAGGATCGGCGCCGCCGCCGAGCAGGTGCCCAGGGTCATCTCCTCGTACGTCAGCGCGTACCCCTGGGCCCGCACGACGGCCAGCTCCCTGGCCAGCCGGCCCGGCTCGGTGATCGTGTGCGGGGTGGGCCGTTCGAGCTTGCGCGCCAGGTAGGACTTCACGAACCAGTCCGGCTCGTACGCAAGCAGCGCCTTGCCCACGCCCGTCGGGTGCATCGGCAGCCGGCCGCCCGTCCGCGACACGATCGGCACCGCCCGCCGGCCGTACACCTTGTCCACGTACAGCACCTCGAGCCCGTCGCGCACGGCCAGGTGCACGTTCTCGCGCGTGGTCGCGAACAGCTCCTGCAGCCACGGATGGGCCAGGTCGTGGAGCCGGCCGGGCGCGAGCTGGCCCAGCTCCCACAGCCGCAGCCCGACCCGCAGCCGCCCGTCGGGCGCGCGGCTCAGCGCCTGCCACTCCTCCAGCTCGGCGACCAGCCGGTGCGCCGTGCTCAGCGGCAGCCCGCTACGCCGGGCCACGTCGGTCAGCGTGAGCTGCGGATGGGCGGAGTCGAACGCGCCCAGGATGGCCAGCACCTTGGACGTCACCGAGCGCCCGCCCTCCCGGGCCCCGCCTGCCATGGAGCCATTCTTCCACTGAGTGGAAGGAGAATCTCGGCCAAGCGCGGTCGAGGCAGGATGCTTCCCTCATGCGAACTCAGGTCGGGATCATCGGGGCAGGCCCCGCCGGGCTGCTCCTTTCCCACTTGCTCCACCTGCGCGGCATCACCTCCGTGGTGCTGGAGAAGCGCAGCCGCGACTACGTCGAGCGGCGGGTGCGGGCCGGGGTGCTGGAGCAGGGCACGGTGGACACGCTGGTCGAGGCGGGCGTCGGCGAGCGCCTGCTGCGCGAGGGGCTGCCGCACCACGGCATCGAGCTCAGGTACGGGGGCGCGGGCCACCGCATCGCGTTCGAGAAGCTCGTGCCGGGCAGGTCCATCACCGTGTACGGGCAGCAGGAGGTGGTGAAGGACCTGATCGCGGCCAGGCTGGCGGCGGGCGGCGACATCAGGTTCGAGGTCGAGGACGTGGAGGCGCACTCGCTGGAGCCGGAGCTGGATTCCGGGCCCTATCTGACTTTCGGCGGCGAGCGGCTCGACTGCGACGTGATCGCCGGGTGCGACGGCTTCCACGGCGTGTCCAGGCCGGCCATCCCCGAGGGCGTTCTGAGCGTTTACGAGCGGGACTATCCCTTCGCCTGGCTGGGCATCCTGGCCAGGGTGGCGCCCTCGTCGGAAGAGCTGATCTACACCAGGACCGAGCGCGGCTTCGCCCTGCACAGCATGCGCTCGCCCACCGTCAGCCGCTTCTACCTGCAGGTCCCGGCGGACGCGCGGGTCGAGGACTGGCCGGACGAGCGGATCTGGGCCGAGCTGAAGGCCCGGCTGGAGAGCGTGCCCGGCTTCACGCTGACGACCGGCGAGATCATGGAGAAGGGCGTCACGCCGATGCGGGCGTTCGTGGCCGAGCCCATGCAGTACGGGCGGCTCTACCTCGCCGGCGACGCCGCCCACATCGTGCCGCCGACCGGCGCCAAGGGGCTCAACCTGGCCGTGGCCGACGTCCGCGTGCTGACCGAGGCGCTGGCCGCGTACTTCGCCGACGGCTCGACCGGGCTGCTCGACGGCTACTCCGACGCGTGCCTGAAGCGGGTGTGGCGGGCGCAGCACTTCTCGTGGTGGATGACGACGCTGCTGCACACGTTCGAGGACGAGGACCCGTACGCGCGGCGGCTGCAGCTGTCGTACCTGGACTACGTGACCTCGTCGGAGGCGGCGGCGACCACCCTGGCCGAGAACTACGTGGGCCTGCCGTGAATGATGGCTTGACTGAGGAGGTGGACCGCGTGGGTTCTGACGGCGGCTTGCTCGCCCCGGTCTGGGCGGGGACGCGGGCGGAGGCGATCACCTCGGACGCGGCCTGGCTGCGGGCCATGCTGGAGGCCGAGGGGGCGCTCGCCCGCGCCCAGGCACGGCTGGACCTCATCTCTTCTGAGGCGGCCGCGGCCATCGACAGGACGGCCGCCACGCTGGTGCTCGACCCGGCCGACCTGGCCCGGCGGGCCCGCCAGTCGGCCAACCCGGTCGTGCCCCTGGTGGCCGACCTGCGGCGGGCCGTGCCGGGCGCGGCGTCGTCCGTGCACCGGGGGGCGACCAGCCAGGACATCCTGGACAGCGCCGCCATGCTGGTGGCCACGCGGGCGATCCGCGGCATCGTGGGCGATCTGAGCGCGATCATGCGGGATCTCAGCGAGCTGGCCGAGCGGCACCGGGACACGGTGATGGCCGCGCGGACGCTGGGGCAGCAGGCGGTGCCGACCACGTTCGGGCTGAAGGCGGCGGGGTGGCTGGCCGGTCTCATGCGCGCCCGCGCCCGGCTCCGGGAGCTGCGGCTGCCGGCCCAGCTGGGCGGCGCGGCCGGCACCCTGGCCGCGTTCGCCGAGCACGCGGGCGCGTCTTCCCCGGCATCCGGCGCGTCTTCCCCGGCAGCGGGTGCGCGGGGTGCCGATGCGGGCACCGCGCTGCTGCTGGCCGAGGTGTTCGCCGAGGAGATCGGGCTGGCGGCGCCCCCGATGCCGTGGCACGTGGAGCGCTCTCCCGTCACCGAGCTCGGCGCGGCGCTCACCGCCACGGCCCGCGCGCTCGGCAAACCGGCCACCGACGTCGTCCTCATGGCCCAGACCGAGGTGGGGGAGGTGGCCGAGTCGTCGGCCGGCTCCTCCTCGGCCATGCCGCAGAAACGCAATCCCGCCCTGTCCGTCCTGGTCCGGTCGGCCGCGTTCCAGGTGCCCGCGTACGCGCAGATCCTCGGGCAGGTCGGCGAGCACGAGCGGGCCGCGGGGGCCTGGCAGGCGGAGTGGCTGCCCCTGCGCGAGGCGCTGCGCCTGACGGGTGGCGCGGCCGAGACCGCCGCCGAGCTGGTGGCCGGGCTGCGGGTCTTCCCCGACCGGATGCGGGCCAACGCCGAGCTGACCGGAGGCCGGCTGCTCGCCGAGCGCCTGGCCGCCCACCTCGACCGCAAGGCGCTCGACGAGGCCCTGTCCGCGGAGGGCCCGCTGCAGGACCACGCCGAACTGCTCGATCCTGCGGCTTACCTGGGGGCGGCCCCCGAGCTCGTTGATCGCATCCTCGCCACCTACCGGGAGCAACCGTGAAACTCCACCACCGCATCGACGGCCCGGCCGGCGCGCCGCTGCTGGTGCTCGGGCCCTCGCTCGGCACCACGATGGAGATCTGGCAGCCCCAGCTCCCCGCGCTCACCGAGTCCTGGCGGGTCCTCAGGTACGACCTGCCGGGCCACGGCGGCTCGGCACCGGCCGCGGCCGGGTTCACCATCGACGACCTGGCGCGGGCCGTGCTGGAGCTTGTCGGGGACGAGCGGTTCGCGGTCGGCGGCGTCTCGCTCGGCGGCGCGATCGCCTCCACCATCGCCGTCAAGGCTGCGAACCGCGTGCGCAGCCTGGTGCTGTGCTGCACGTCGGCCAAGTTCGGCGAGCCGGGGCCGTGGCTGGAGCGGGCGGCGCTGGTGCGCGGCAAGGGTCTGGCGGCGCTCGTGCCGACGCTGAGGACCCGCTGGTTCACCCCCGGCTTCGACGGCCAGGGGGTGTTCGACCGGTTCGTGGAGGTGGACGCCGAGTCGTACGCGGCCTGCTGCGAGGCCATCGCCGCCTTCGACCTGACCGGCCGCCTGGGGGAGATCACCGCGCCCACGCTGGTGATCGCCGGCTCCGAGGATCCGGCCACGCCGCTCGATCACGCGCTCACGCTGGCCGGCGACATCCCGGGCGCGTCCCTGACGGTGGTGCCCAGGGCCTCGCACCTGGCCAACGTGGAGCGCCCCGACGCGGTGACCGCCGCCGTCCTGGGCCACCTGCGCCGCGACGAGCCCGCCGAGGACGCCTTCGCGGCGGGCATGCGCACCAGGCGGGAGGTGCTCGGGGACGCGCACGTCGATCGGGCGGTCGCCGCCACCACCGACTTCACCCGCGATTTCCAGGAGCTCATCACCCGCTACGCCTGGAACGACATCTGGAACCGGCCCGGCCTGGACCGGCGCGCCCGCAGCTGCGTCACGCTCACCGCGCTCGTGGCCAGGGGGCAGATGGAGGAGCTCGCCATGCACGTCCGCGCGGCTTTGCGGAACGGGCTCACGCGCGAGGAGATCAAGGAGGTGCTGCTCCAGACGGCCGTCTACTGCGGGGTTCCGGCCGCCAACGCCGCCTTCGCGGTGGCCCGCCGCACGCTCGCCGACATCGACGCGGAGGGCCGCTGACCTTGGGAGATGCTTTAAGGTTGTTTGGTGGTCTTTGAGGAGGGTTGGGCGATTTCGCCCCTGCGCTGGCTGATGAACACGCTGGGCGACGCCCAGCTCGCCCGGATGGACGGCGACCCCGGCCTGGTCGCCGCGGTCGACCAGCACGCGGCGGTGCTGCGCGACGCCATCCCGCTGGACCGGGAGACCCTGGGCGACTACCTGCTGGGCTTCCTCGACGAGCTGCGGGAGCGCGACTGGGTCTTCACCGGCGAGCCGGACGCGGCGGCGCTCCGGCTGACGGCGGTCTGCTGGCTGGCCCGCGAAGCGGGTTTCCTGGAAGACGGCCTCCCCGCCTGACCGATCGGCCCGGGTCAGGCGGGCGGACGGTTCAGTCCGGAGGCATCTCGGAGCGCGGCGGGGTGCTCGGGGTGGTCGGAGCGCCCGGAGCTCCCGGGGTCGCCGGGGTGGTGCGTACAGGCTCCCCCGCCATCGTGCGGGCGTCCTCACGCCCCCGCTGGTACGCCTCCGCGTGCGCCCTGGCCTGCGGGGCCTCCCGCTCGATCCGGCTCAGCCAGCGCTCCCAGCGCTGCTGCATCGGGCGGACGAGCCCGCCACCGATGCCGATCGCCACGATCGCGCCGATGGTGGCGAGGACCGTGATCAGCACCGGGGTCGTGACCGTGGTGGCCACCCCGATCTGGTTGAGCGCGGCGATGATGCCCAGCGCCCAGATGAAGACCGCTGCGGCGGTCGCCACCCAGCGACCGTAGGTGAGCCCGCCGAGCGCGCCGGCGATGATGTCCCTGACTCCCATGGCGATGGCGCCCGCCACCACGATGATCACGATGGCGACCAGGGCCGCGGGCAGCCAGCCCACCACGCTGTTCAGCATCGACGAGATCGGGTTCGGCCCGAACACGCTGAAGGCCAGCTGGAGGGTGACCAGCAGGATCGCATAGTAGACGATCTTGGCGAGCAGGCTCCGGGCGGTGTACTTGCTCTGCTCCAGCCAGCGCCGCACGCCGCTGCGCTCCACCGCCCGGTCGAAGCCGACGCGCTCGAGCACCTTGTCGACGATCTTCTGCAGCGCCTTGGCCACGATCCATCCGATGATGAGGATGACCAGGAACGCGACCAACTTCGGAACGAACGTCGCTATCTGCCGCCAGGCGGCCTCAATGCCTTGGCCTATGTTGATGTCCACGGTTTCCTCCTCCGAGGAGCCACTCCAACGGCGCTACCCGGACATATGCCGTTTATGCACACAGAGCAGTCGAAACTTCGCATAAGGCGACATTTCGGACATGTTCTCCCGGGCTAGGATGATCGACATGCATCGCAGCCGGGTCTATGCCCTTCTGATCGACACCCCCGCGTCCGAGGCCGAGCAGGCGTCGGCGTTCTGGGCCGCGGCGCTGGGGGCCAGCGCGCACCCGCTTCCCGGGTACGAGCAGTTCACCTCGTTGCACGGTGCCGTTCCCGGCCTCGACGTGGCGGTCCAGGCGGTGGACGACGCGCCGAGGCTCCATCTCGACATCGAGACCGACGACGTCGAGGCCGAGACCCGGCGGCTGCTGGCGCTCGGCGCGACGGAGGTGTCACAGTGGCAGGAGTGCCGCATCCTGCGGGCGCCCGGCGGGCACCTGCTCTGCGTGCTGCCCGCGGAGAGCGACCGGTTCGAGGCGGAGGCGAGGACCTGGCCCTGACCCCGGGTCAGGCGGGCTCACCCACCCGTCGCCCATCTGGGTGGTGACGCGATTGACGCCCGCCCCGAACCAAAGGTGCTCGCTTCGCTCGCGCGCTTTTCCAGGCGGGCTGAAGCCCGCCCCCTGTTCGTCCTTACTCCGCTCGGGCGCCTTCCAGAACGCTTTCGCCCCCTGATTGCCCGACAGGAAGCCGGAATTTCTCGGCGATGCGAGGCGAGGCGAGGCCGGCTGGGATCGGCGAAGCGGTCACGCTGGCGCTTGTGGCGGGAGCCTCGGTTGGGATCGTCTCTGGTCTCTTTGCGAAGGTGTGGTTCAAGGACACGCCTGGACGTGCCCATCTCGGTCTCCGAGGAGAAATTCCATCCGGCGCTCATCGCGTCCGAAAGGAGATCATTTTTGGTGCCCGGTTCGGCCTTCCGGTCGGGTCCGTAAGCAAGGCCCGGCCGAATATGGTTCGTCCCGGCCGTTAGGCGACGGATAGGGTGTCTGCCGTGCAGGACGAGGTCTACCACTACAACGAGGACCGCTGGGAAGCCCTTGTGGAGGCGGACGCGTTGTTCACCCGTCCTATGCTCGACCTGGACGCGGAGAAGGCCCAGGCCTATCTGGGCCTGGAGAGGCTGGGTGTCGCCGGCGACCTGGCGGGCCGGAAGGTGCTCTGCCTGGCGGGAGGAGGCGGGCAGCAGTCGGCGGCCTTCGCTCTGCTCGGAGCCGACGTGACGGTTCTCGACATCTCGTCCGGGCAGTTGGAGCGGGACCGCTTGGCCGCCGAGCACTACGGCGTCGGCATCCGTACGATCCAAGGGGACATGCGGGACCTGTCGGCCCTCGACGACTCCTCGTTCGATCTGGTCTGGCATCCGTACTCGCTGACCTTCGTCCCGGACTCCCGGATCGTCTTCCGCGAGGTCGCGAGAGTCGTCGACGAAGGCGGCTGTTACTACCTGATGTGCGCGAACCCATTCTTCTCCGGGCTCACTCACCACTCGTGGAACGGGGAGGGCTACACGCTGAAGCACTCCTACACGGACGAGGCCGCGACCAGCTATCCCGACCAGGCCTGGGTCTACGACCGCAAGCAGGCCAGCCGTCGCATCCACGAACCCAGGGAGTACAGGCAGACGCTGAGCCGGATAGTCAACAGCCTGATCCGGGAAGGCTTCACGCTGACGTTCCTTTCCGAGGTCAGCGGTGACTACCCCGGTGCCGAACCGGGCAGTTGGGCGCACTTCACGGGGATGGCTCCGCCGTGGCTGGAATTCGTCTGGCAGTACTGTCCGGCGTTCTCGGAAGATCAGGGCGTCCGGGGGTAAGCACCGCTCAGCCGCAGCCACGTGTTCAAAGGCATGCGGCGTGGTCCTTTGCGTATCCGATGCCGATCTCGGAGGAGCCATGAAGAGCGTCTATGACAGCGAACGGCTGGCCGCAAGCTATGCCTTCGACCGGCCTCCGGTGCATCAGCAGATTCTCAAGTCGGCTCGCCTGAAGCGCCCGGTCGGACGAGCACTGGATATCGGATGCGGTGCCGGCGTGTCCACTGCCGCGCTCGCACCATTGGCCGAGTATGTGATCGGCTTGGAGCCGGTCCCGGCGATGCTTGCGCACCGACGATCCGTCGCGCCGTCCGCTCGATTCGTCATCGGCGCAGCGGAGGGGCTGCCATTCGCCGCGGCGTCGTTCGACCTGGTCGCCGCCGCCGGCTCGCTGAACTACACCGATCTTTCGTCGGCCCTTGCCGAGGTGGCCCGCGTACTGACTCCAGACGGAACCTTTCTTCTGTACGACTTCTCGCAAGGCCGGTATTCGCGGACAGGCGACGCATTGGCGACGTGGTTCAAGTCGTTCCAGCAGCGGTTTCCATCAGTATCCGGATGGCGGCCGCTGGTCGTACAGGAGTTGCGTCTGGAGGGGACGGGGTTGCGCCTGCTCGATTACGCCGACATTGAGATCCCGATACAGATGTCACTCGGCGACTACCTCCGTTATGTGTTGGGCGAGGTCAACGTCGACAGCGCCATCGCACGCGGGGACGACAGCGCCGAGCAGGCGCGCGACTGGTGTCACCGCACGCTTGCGGAGGTGTTCCGGAACGGGGAGATGACCGTGGTTTTCCGAGGTTATCTGGCCACGCTGGCCCCGACCGGCAACGGCTGCTCCCACGTATGACTTACCGCGAACAGGTGAAACTCCTGCGCCGCCGCAGGAGTCCTTCACCTTCCGGGCGCCCCCCACCGACCGAGCGCGCGGGCTGGGCCGCACCGTCCGGAGGTTCCGCCCGGCACCTTGGCCGACGCCGGCGATGAAGGCCTGTCAGTGGTGGTGGTCGTGCCGGCCGAGGGTCTGCGCGGGGGTCGCGCCGGGGCGGGTCCACTGCGGCACGGGGCGGCTGGTCGGGCCCCAGACGGCGTTCCCGTCCGCGTCCGAGCGCCAGCTCCAGGACGGGCTGCGCCCCTCGGGCCGGCCCTCGGGGTTGTCCTCCCACGCCTCGCCGCGGCCATAGGGCGTCATGTCGAGCAGGCCCAAGGAACCACTGACCCGCTCGTTGCCACGGCCCGTCGTGGAGTAGGTGAGGAACACGCGGTCGCCGTCGCGCAGGAAGCAGGTGAGGTAACCCATGCTGCCGCCGACCGGCTCCTCCACACCGCGCACCGAGTACCAGGGCTGGGTGTAACCCATGAACTCGACGTAGGAGGCCACCTCGTCCCAGCGGCCCGTGGTCAGGATGGCGAACGAGACGCCGCGGGCGTTGAGGTAGACGGCGTCCTTCAGGTGCCAGGCCGTGGTGGTGCAGCCCTCGCACTGCCCCTGGTGCGGCGCGCCGTCGTACCACATGTGCTTGTAGACCACGAGCTCGTCGCGGCCCTGGAACAGGTCCAGGAACGGGACCGGGCCGTCGGGGCCGATGACCTCGACCGTCCCGTCGAACTCCACCATCGGCAGCCGGCGGCGGGCCGCGGCGATGGCGTCGCCCTCGCGGGTGTGGGCCTTCTCGCGGACCAGAAGCTCGTCCCGGGCAGCCTGCCAGGTGGCCAGGTCGACGATGGGCGGGCGACCGGGCAGCGTGGTCGTCATGGGGTCCTCCGTGGTGTCTCATGCTGGGCGCGTCGTAAGACGCCCAACGACGGTCACCAGAACAGACCCGCGGCCAGACCGGAACTCATCGCGGCAGGGGCGCCCGGGGAGCGGCGGTGAGTTTCGCCGGTACGCCTTGCCATCGCCACATGGCAATCACCGTCACGGCCCCTGGCATGTCGCCACCGTACGGCGATGGCGCAGGCACGGTGAGAAATCCCTGGGGCGGCTGTCATCCGGTTCGGGCTCCCCGGCGAGTAGTGATCGGTGATGGAAGGATTCGCTGAGTATGTGACAGCCCGGTCGGGGCGGCTGCGACGTACCGCCTATGTGCTCACGGGTGACTGGGGCACGGCCGAGGACCTGGTGCAGACGACGCTGGCCAGGGCCTGGCAGGTGTGGCGGCGCATCGAGGGCGATCCCGACCCGTACGTCTATCGCATCTTGACCAACACGCACGCCTCCTGGTGGCGCAGACGATGGCGCGGCGAAGTGCCCACGGAGTCGCTTCCCGACACGACCGCCCGCGGCGACTTCGCCGGCGAGCTCGGCGAGAAGGACGCGCTCTGGACGGCGATCAGGGGGTTGTCGGACCGGCAGCGCGCGGTCATCGTCCTGCACTACTTCGAGGACCTGACACTGCCGCAGTGCGCCGACGTGCTCGGCTGCTCGCTGGGCACGGTCAAGACGCAGCTGGGGCGGGCGCTGGCGCGGCTGCGGGTGCAACCGGCGATCGAGCTGATGGAGGTGGAGCAATGAACCATACCGAAGACGACCTGCGCGAGCTGCTCGCCGAGCGCACGGCGTACGGACCGGGAGGGGACGTGGACGTGGCCGAGATCGTATGGAGGGGCAGGCGCGGCAGGCTTGCCCGGTGGGGCGCGGGCGCGGCACTGGCGGGGGCCGCAGCGACCGTGGTGATCTGGACGCTGCCCGGGACGGCGACGACCCCTGCCGCTCCGGTCACCTCGTCGAGCGTGGATTCCGCGGCACCGTCGCGCGCGCCCGATCTGCCGGCCAGTATCGATGGCCTGACCAGGATCGGGGCTGTGCTCACCTCGATGTCCGCGACCGGAATGGACATCAAGGTCAAGCCGGCCAGCCATGCCACCACTGTGGTCGTCACCTGCGCGGACCCGCAGTCGTGGGTGGTCACGGCCGTCGAGGGCGGCCGCGCGGGGCAGGTCAGCCGGTGCCAGGGCGGCATGGCTCGGCACGCCTACGACCGGGGTTCGCTCCCGTCCACATGGTCGGCCGGGCGCCAGTCCATCCGCGTGTGGGTCTTCCCTCCCACCGAACTCATCGGACAGGCGTCACTGGACGGCTGCGCCGTGGCCGACAAGCGGAAGGGAACCTGCGACGGCAGGTACGTGGCTCAGGAGCTGGTCAGGTACGACGTCGCCCTGGAATTGGCCGCCGACCTGGGCGCCAAGCCCGGAACCTGGGCCGCGGGAGTCTATGACGGGAGCTCATCTTCAGGGTGAGGGCGGCAGGCGGCTGAGCCGGGCCGGCGCGGACGTGGCCCAGGCTCGGCCCAATGACTGACCACCAACCGCCCCGGGCAGAGCGGGCCTCCAACAGCGCCGGGCGCATCTGTCCGCCACACGCGTTGGCCGCCGGCCCGCGACGGGACGGCCTCTCCTTGCCATGCGGCAGACGGCCGGACCGCTGGAGGCGACCGCGGTCTCCTGCCGGTCCGCCATCGCGCACCCGGGCCATGTTGCGAACCCCCAGCCCTGCCGAGGCCGGTCGACCCGGGCGTGATTTGATCGACTCGCAGGATCGAAGTCAGCGCGTACCCGGAGCAGTAAGAAACCCCGGATGCTGATCGCACCCGGGGCTTTCTCATGATGGTGGACGATACTGGGATTGAACCAGTGACCTCTTCCGTGTCAGGGAAGCGCTCTCCCGCTGAGCTAATCGTCCATATTGAGTTAGAAACTCAGAGCGGAAGACGGGATTCGAACCCGCGACCCTCACCTTGGCAAGGTGATGCTCTACCACTGAGCCACTTCCGCGTGGTGCTGCCTTTACTTTAGCGGATCCCGAGGGGTCCGCCGGTCGCCGAGGTGGAGACGGGATTTGAACCCGTGTAGACGGCTTTGCAGGCCGCTGCCTCGCCTCTCGGCCACTCCACCCTGGAGTCTTGCTCCGAGCGGAAGACGGGATTCGAACCCGCGACCCTCACCTTGGCAAGGTGATGCTCTACCACTGAGCCACTTCCGCGTTAACCCCTGGCGACGTGCGCCGGGCTACGGGAAAACCATATCGTCTTCCCGGAGTGCCCGTGCGCACTGAGTGGCCCGCGGGGCGAAATTCAGCGGATCAGGCGCACGTCCTTGGCCATGACGAACATCACCCGGTGACCGAGCTGGATCTGGTAGTAGCGGGTTTGTCCGGTCGTGGTGACGTGTTTGGCCGGGCTGAAGGCGCCCGCGGCGTAGTAGGAGCCGGTGATCGTGTCGCCCACCGTGTACGTCTGGCCGGGGCCGATCTTGTACTGGAGCGGGGCCAGCGGCTGGTACGACGCCAGCTTGTAGGCGGACTGCTCGGGGAACGCGCGGCCGTACACCCTGGTCCTCGGCCTGAGAGGAGTCACCAGCGGGCCCCTGGCGGGGACGGCGGTGGGGTCGGAGGGCGGGTTGTGGAACCAGGCCTTCTGGCCGAGGTACCAGATGGCCGTCCAGTCGTCCTGCCGGTCCGCCACCGCGAAGCGCTGGCCGGTGGAGGCGCGGGCGCTGTGGTCGTACACGCTGTACGTGCTGGGCTTGCCCGGATGTTTGCCCTGGTCGTTGACCAGAGGGGACGACTCGCGCGGCTCCTGGTGCAGCCAGACCGTGGCGGCGCCGTGCTCCGGGCACGCCTTGTCCGGCTTGACGGCGACGCAGCCGGTGAAGCGGGGCCGGTTGGTGTCGTACGAGGGCCGGATCATGATGGAGTTACCGCTCTGCACCCCCTTGAGCGGCTTGCCCAGCAGGTCGAAGTAGTGGGACCAGTCCCAGTACGGTCCGGGGTCCTCGTGCATGCCCGCGACCATCTTCGGGGTGGTGCCGGGGACGTTGTCGTGGCCGAGGATGTGGGCCCGGTTGAGCGGGATGCGGTACTTGCCGGCCAGGTATCTGACCAGCTTGGCCGACGAACGGTACATCGCCTCCGTGTACCAGGTGCCCTTGGCCAGGTAGCCCTCGTGCTCGATCCCTATCGAACGGGTGTTGACGTCCCAGTTGCCCGCGTGCCAGGCGATGTCGTTGGTCGCCACGTGCTGGGCGACATGTCCGTCACGGGAGCGGATCGTGTAGTGCCAGCTCACGTACCTCGGGTTGCGGATCAAGGACGGGATGCCCTGGTAGGAGCCCTCCGTGTCGTGAATGACGATGTAGTCGACGGAACGGGACCGGCTCAGGCGGTCGTGGTTGCCGTAGTCCCGGTTCTTCTTCCTGCCGAAGCGCTCGTAGGCGGCGGGTATCCATTCGCAGGAGAGCGAGCTGGGGCACTCCACCTGCCTGCCGCTTCCGGTCTTCTCCACATTTCCGGGCTCCGTCCAGTTCCCGTCCGGGTCGGTCTGATCGTCCGTCCCGGCTTCCTCCCCGAAGAAGGTGTCGTACTGGTCGTCGTACGGGGGCGGTGGGTCGTTGTCGGTCTGCTCGTTGACCACGGGCGGGGCGGCGGCGGAGTCCTTGGCGGTTGCGGGGTCCTTGGCGGTGGCGGCGACGGGGTGGGGGAGGTTGGGCACGGGTTCGAGGCGTACCAGGTGGCCGTCGTCGGTACGCCGCCGCGCCCCCTCCCGCATCACCGAGAACACCTCGTCGGCGAACTCACGTGCCGCGGCCGCGTCCTCCGCGCCCGAGTAGCGGGCGACGGCCGCGTACCAGTCGGCCGGGTTGCCGCTCGGGCGGTCCTGGTACGAGGCCAGGAGGGCGGCGCCGCCCCTGATGTTGGCGGCCGGATCGGTGCGCAGCCGGGCGGGGTCCGCGCCGATGAGGCGCCCGGCCTCGGGCAGCGTGGCGGGCAGCGGCGCCGCGCTCGGCGCCGAGGCGGGAGGGGCTTCGGCGAACGTACGGGGCAGCGGGCGGGCGTCGTCCCCCCGGGCGTCGCCCAGCGCGTCACCGATCGGCCACGCGTGCCCACCCCCGGCCGATGGGGCGACGGCGCTCAAAGGGCTGAGCGTGTCGGCGGGGAACGCGTCCACCAGGTGCATCGGCCCGTAGCCGCCCGCCGTGCTCGGCGACCCGCCGTTCGCGTCCCAGCGGGACTCCAGGTACGAGACGCCGAGCAGCACGCTCTCCGGCACCCCGAACTCCCGGGCGGCCGCGGCGAACTCGGCCTGCCGCCCGGAAGGGTTTGCGGGAGGGAGGGCGCCGGTCCGGCGGCCGGGCGCGCCCCAAGCGAAGAGGCCGGGTGGGCCCGTGAGGGCAGGGGCGGTCCGGTGGCCGGAGCTCGCGAGGGCGAGGCCGGGCGGTCGCGCTGGGGCAGAGCCGGATGCGGGCATGTCCGCGGGCGCGGTGAACGTGCCGGCGGTCAGGGCGGCGGCGAGCCAGAGGCGCATGACATCTCCCCCAGGAAGGTCACGATACGACTACTCACCGTAACCTTTCCCAGAAAGGGATGGGTCAGACGGGTCGGATGATACGCATGAGATCCGCCAGATCGGCTGCGAACTCGGCATCCCAGTCATCAGGCGTCAGATGCCCGGCCAAACGGCGGTGGGCGGGCGCGTCGGCACCGCGGCTGAGCCTGATCTCCCGGGAGGCGTCGGAGAAGCGCCCGCTCACCTCGGAGAGCGCGAACCCCATCACGAACGTGCTCACCAGCCGCTCGATCCGGGGGACGTCGGCCTCCGGCACGCCCGCGTCGAGCAGCGCCTGGTAGAGCTGGTCGACCACCTGGACCCCGTCGGGCGTCGCCGAGGTGCGCAGCAGCAGGAGCGGGAAGATCGACGGGTGCTCGCGGGCCAGTCGCCGGGTGGCCCAGGCGACCGCGCCCAGGCGCTCCTGCCAGGTCTGCCCGGGATCGCCGGGCGCGAGCCGGTCGAGCAGGCGGCCGACGAGGCCGTCGAGCAGCTCATCCTTGTTCCGGAAATATCCGTACAAGGCCATGGGTGTTACCCCGACCCGCTCGGCGACGGCCCGCATGGACAGGGCTTCGAGGCCGCGCTCGTCGGCGATGGCGAGGGCCGCGTCGAGGATTTCCGGCTGCCGGGAGGTCTTGAGCTTCCGCACCGCGCCAGTCTACAGTGTAGAGCAGTCTACGTCGTAGACTGAGGGAAGGAGGACGCATGGGCGGGCTGGTGGAGGCGGCCGGGCTGGTCAAGCGGTACGGCGACGTCGCCGCGCTGGACGGCTTCGACCTGCGGGTGGAGCCGGGCGAGATCGTCGGGCTGGTCGGCCACAACGGCGCGGGCAAGACGACGTTCTTCGAGATCGCCGCCGGGCTGACACGCCCGGACGCCGGGCGTGTCGTGGTGCGGGGCGAGGTGGGGATGGCGCCCCAGCAGCTCGCCCTCTACCCCGGCGTCACCGTACGGGAGACGTTGCGGCTGTTCGGCGGGCTGGCCGGGCTGCGGCGGCGCGCCCTGGCCGGGGCCGTCGAAGCCGTGGCGGAGGAGCTGGCGCTGACCGCGGTGCTCGACCGGCGGGTGAGCGTGCTCTCCGGCGGCCAGCAGCGCCGCGCGCAGGCGGCCACCGCCCTCCTGCCGGACCCGGACGTGCTCCTGCTCGACGAGCCCACGGCGGGCGCCGACCCCGAGACCCGCAGCGCCCTCCTGGCGGCGGTGCGCCGCAGGGCGGACGGCGGCGCGGCGGTCGTCTACTGCACGCACTACCTCCCCGAGCTCACCGAGCTGAAGGCCACGATCGCCGTCGCGCGGAGCGGGCGGGTGATCGCCAGGGGTACGGGCGCCGAGCTGCTCAAGGGGCTGCCGGGCGAGGTCCGCGTCACCCTGGACGACGACGAGATCACGGTCGCGACCACCGACCCCACCGCCACCCTGGCCGACCTGCTGCGCGACCTCGACCGCCCGGTGCGCGGCATCGACATCCGCCAGCCGTCGCTCGACGACCTCTACAAGGATCTTCGCAAGGAGCCCGCAGATGCCGCGTGAGACGTTGCACCGCATCGCCGTCCTGACCGCGCACAACGTGCTCCTGCGCCGGCGCGACCCGGCTCACCTGGTCAGCTACCTGGTCATGCCCATGGTCCTCATGCTCGTCTTCAAGTCGATGCTGCGCGAGCCCGCCCAGGTCGTGACGGGACTGCTGGTCATGTTCTCGGTGCTGTCGATGGCCGACGTGGCCACGGCCGGCCTCGCCGAACGCACCTGGCACACCTGGGACCGCCTCAAGGCCACCAGGGCCCGCGTCCCGGAGATCATGATCGGCAAGGCCCTGCCGGTGTTCGCCGTGCTGGTCCTCCAGCAGGTCGTGCTGCTCGCGTACGGGATGATCGCGGTAGGGCTGCGGCCGGCCGGGACGGCGTGGCCGCCGGCCCTGGGCCTGGCCGTGGCGGCGTGGTGCTTCGCGCTGCTCGGCGTCGGCACGGCCCTGGCCGGGGTGGTGCGCAGCCAGGGGGAGCTGAGCACGCTCTGCAACATCGCCGCGCTGTCGGTCAGCGCGCTGGGCGGTGCGCTGGTGCCGTACGCGATGATGCCCGCCTGGGCGCAGGCCATCGCGCCGATCTCGCCCGGATACTGGGCGACCACCATGCTCCAGGCCGCCGTCAGGGGTGACGTCGCGGGCACGGTCCGTCCCGCGGCCGTCCTCGTCGGGCTCGGTCTCGTCGCCGGCGCCTTCGCCTGGTGGCGCTTCGGCAAGGGCTGGGGCCGCGGCAGCCTGCTCTAGACAGGCGTTCGAGTTAATTCCTGCCCGATTTCGGGCAGGATGTTGAAGTGTCTCGTTCCAGATGCGTAATGTCCTCGTCTGTGTCCCCGGCACGACATCCCTACGAAGACCTCATCGTCCACCTCACCGAGACGAGCCCGCTGGGCCCGGGTGAGGCGGCGAAGGTGATCGCCGACGTGCTGTCGTACTTCTCCGAGTCCGTCGAGGAGTACGTCCGCCGCCGGCACGCCGAGCTGAAAACGGTCGGCCACACCAACGACGAGATCTTCCCCAGGATCGCCGCCGAATTACGCGGTCGGCGGGTCGCGGCACCGGAGCTGTCCCTGCGGCAGCTGCGCAGGATCGTCTACGGATGAAGAGGAGACCTCGATGTGCGGAATCGTGGCCTATGTCGGCCCACGGGACGCGGCGCCCATCCTGCTGGAGGGCCTGCAGCGTCTGGAGTACCGGGGGTACGACTCGGCCGGGGTCGTGGTGTCCAACCGGGGGCTCAAGCTACGCAAGGTCAAGGGTCGTGTGGCGGACCTGGCCAAGGTCGTGCCGGCCAGGTTCAAGGGCACCCTGGGCATCGGGCACACCCGCTGGGCCACGCACGGCGTGCCGAGTGACGAGAACGCCCATCCCCACCTTTCCTCCGACGAGCGCATCGCGGTCGTGCACAACGGCATCATCGAGAACGCCGGCGAGCTGCGCGCGAAGCTGGAGGCCGACGGCGTGGTGTTCGCCTCCGAGACGGACACCGAGGTGCTCGCGCACCTGATCGCGCGCGCCGCCGACGAGAACGACTCCCTGGAGGAGGCGGTCAGGAAGACGCTCAAGAGCATCGTCGGCACGTACGGCATCGCGGTCATCGACCGCGAACGCCCCGGCGAGGTGGTCGTGGCGCGCAACGGCAGCCCGATCGTGCTGGGCATCGGCGAGAAGGAGATGTTCGCCGCGTCCGACGTGGCCGCGCTCGTCCGCTACACGCGTCAGGTCGTGCACCTGGAGGACGGCGAGCTGGCCGTGCTCAAGGCCGACGGCTTCCACACCTTCGCCAGCGACGCCCGCGAGACCGCCAAGGAGCCGCTGACCGTCGACTGGGACGCCGGCCACTACGACACCGGCGGCTACGAGCACTACCTGCTCAAGGAGATCTCCGAGCAGCCCGAGACGATCACCCGTACGATGAGCGGCCGGCTCGACGAGCGCTTCCACGTGGCCCACCTGGGCGGGCTCAACATGGACGCCCGCGAGACGCGGGGCTTCCGCCGGGTGAAGATCATCGGCTGCGGGTCCGCGTACTACTCGGGACAGATCGGGGCGCAGCTCATCGAGGAGCTGGCCCGCATCCCGTCCGACGCCGAGCCCGCCAGCGAGTTCCGCTACCGCAACCCGGTCGTCGACCCCGACACGCTCTACGTCGCCATCAGCCAGTCGGGCGAGACGTACGACACGCTCGCCGCCGTGCAGGAGCTCAAGCGCAAGGGCGGCCGCGTCATCGGCATCGTCAACGCGGTCGGCAGCGCCATCGCCCGCGAGGTGGACGGCGGCATCTACCTGCACGCGGGTCCCGAGGTCTCGGTGGCCTCGACCAAGGCGTTCACCTCGACGTCGCTGGCGTTCGCGCTGCTCGCGCTGCACCTGGGCCGGGTGCGCGACCTGTCGCCCGCCGACGGGCGGCGCATCGTCGACGGCCTGCGCAGGCTGCCGGGGCAGATCGAGGAGATCCTCACCCAGAGCGACAAGATCGCCGAGCTGGCGCAGAAGTACGCCAAGCACCCGAGCATGATGTTCGTGGGCCGCGTGCGCGGCTACCCGGTGGCCAGGGAGGGCGCGCAGAAGCTCAAGGAGATCTCGTACGTGCACGCCGAGGCGTACCCGGCCAGCGAGCTCAAGCACGGGCCGCTCGCGCTGATCGGCCCCGACATGCCGACGGTCGCCATCGTCCCCGACGACGAGCTGCTCGACAAGAACCTCACCACGCTGGGCGAGATCCGCGCGCGCGGCGGGCAGGTGCTCATGGTCGGTCACCGCGAGCCCGACGTCAAGCTGGCCGACGACGTGATCGTGATCCCCAAGAACGAGATCGAGCTGGACCCGATCCTGCTCACGATCCCGCTTCAGCTGCTCGCGTACTATGCCGCGGTGGCGCTCGGCCGGGATGTGGACAAGCCTCGCAATCTCGCCAAGAGCGTCACGGTTGAATAAACAGGCTAATTTGGCCTCAAACCTCGTTATCTTGCTGCGGACGACATAAATTCGATACGTGCGGCAGTTCGACGCTGAGAGGCCCAATCTCGCACGCATGTACGATTACATGCTCGGCGGGAAGGACAACTTCGCGGTCGACCGCCAGGCCATCGAGCAGCTCGCCGAGCTGATCCCGGAGGCGGTCCCGCTGGCCCGCGCAAACCGGGCCTTCCTCCAGCGTGCCGTGCGCTACGTGGCCGCCGCCGGGGTACGGCAGTTCCTCGACCTCGGCAGCGGGCTGCCGACCCAGGGCAGCGCGCACGAGGTGGCGCCCGAGGCCCGGGTCGTCTACGTCGATCGCGATC
The DNA here is from genome assembly GCF_053603495.1 of Nonomuraea sp. NPDC004186. Classification (NCBI taxonomy): domain Bacteria; kingdom Bacillati; phylum Actinomycetota; class Actinomycetes; order Streptosporangiales; family Streptosporangiaceae; genus Nonomuraea; species Nonomuraea sp. NPDC004186. The sequence continues at coordinate 49,310 of NZ_JBSGFQ010000068.1, forward strand.
CGGTCGTCGCAGCACACGCCACGGCCCTGCTCGGACACTCGGGCAGGGCCGCGCTCGTCGAGGCGGACCTCCTGGATCCCGACGCGGTGCTGGCGGGAGCGGGCGGGTTCCTGGACCTGCGCCGGCCGGTCGGGGTGCTGCTCGTGTCGATCCTGCACTTCCTGCCGGATTCGGCGCGGCCGCAGCAGGCTCTGGCGACCCTGCGCGAGCGGCTGGCGCCGGGCAGCTACCTGGTGATCACCCACGCCACCTCGATGGGCCGTCTGGAGGACGGGCAGCGCTACCGGGGCGCCTCCTCGGACGATCCGAGCGGCGGCACCGACCGCACGCCCGCCGAGATCCGCGCCTTCTTCGGCGACTTCCCGCTGGAGCCGCCGGGCCTGGTGCAGGCCGTCGACTGGCGTCCCGACCGGCCCAAGCTGGTGGGGGACTGGTCGCTGCCGTCGTCCCTGATGGCCGGGGTCGGCAAAAAGCCACTATGAGAGATATGTGTATCTCTGCGTATTGTGTCGATAACTTAGAGTGAGCGATGACTCGCGATGCTCGGGGGAGAGGCACATGCGCCGTCGGCGGTTCTTCGCATGGGGGCTGGGCCTGGCCGCGTGCGCGGCCGGCTGCGGGACGGAGCGCTTCGCCGGGACTGCGGCGGGCCTGCGCGCCCGATACTCGATCGGCCCTCAGGGGCGCCGCTGGGAGCGCGTCGGGCAGGCGTTCGCCGGCGCGGCCCGGACGGCCGGATACGAGACCGGCGCGGGCACCAGGATCATGGTGAGCGGGCTGCCCGCGCTGGCCGCCGCCGAGCTGAACAACGGCCAGACCCTCCTCGACACCGCGACCCCCCTGTCCAGGCTCACCGGCGAGGTCGAGGTCGTGGTCGTGCCCGTCCACTCGCCGTTCGGGGACTTCGAGGCGTTCGGCGCCCACCTGCTCGCCAGTCCGGGCCAGACGCAGCTGGCGGGCGGGCCCCAGGGGGAGCCCGACCACCTGCTGTTCGGCCTGATCGCCAGGGGGCTCGGCGCCGACACCCGCCAGCTCGAGTACACCGGCTACCCCAGCAGCCAGGAGGCCGTCACCGCGTTGCTGTCCGGCAAGGCCGCGGCGGCCGCGGGCCCGCTGGCCGACTGGCGCGCGAGCATCAAGGCCGGCCAGGTCAAGGCGCTCGCGGTGTCCTCGGCCAGGCAGGTGCCCGGCCTCGACGCGCCGACGCTGCTGGAGTCCGGCGTACGGGTCGACTTCGTGGACTGGGCGGCGGCCTTCGGGCCCGAGCGCATGACGGATGAGAGCCGCGAATCGGCCATCCGCATGTGCGAGGACGTGACCGGATCGGCCGACTGGGAGGCGGCCTGCCGGTCCGCGGGCTGGATCTCGATCCCGCTCAGCGGCGCCGACTTCAAGCAGTGGCTGGGCTCCGAGGTCGAGCGCACCCGCGCCGTCCTGCGGGATCTCGGTCTGCTCGGCACCACCAAGGCCACAACATGCTGGGGTAGTTGCGGGAACGGCCACTAGATGTAGGATCCTGCTCGTCGCTGGTTCGCCTCTCCGGAGGCGGAGCAAAAGGGAACCCGGTGTGATTCCGGGGCTGCCCCGCAGCGGTGAGCGGGAACGACCGCCGTCAGGTGCACTGGAGCGATCTGGGAAGCGACGGCCAGTAGGAGCGATGCGCGCGCCCGCGAGCCCGAAGACCTGCCAGCGGTGTGCCCGGGCCGCCCGCCCGGCACGAAGTGACCATGGCCTCGCGGGAGGGCCGGGGAGCGAAACGGCCGGGGGATGATCCGTGCCGCCGTGCTCTCGCGCGCCCTCACGGGGGACGAGCTCGCGAGGAGAGAGCACGTGACGCAGATCATCGAGGTCGATCGCCGCCTGGCCATCGAGGAGGCCGCCGCCCGGGTCATCACCGACCCGGCCAACTCCCGGGTCGCCGCCCGGCTCCTGGCCGAGGAGATCGCCGACGAGGCCGCCGCGCACGGGGTGCGGACGTTCTCCGAGTCCATCGCCGCCACCCACGCGGCCGGGCTGATCCAGGACGGGCTGGCGGAGTTCGTCGCCGCGCACGCCGCCGAGCTGGACGCGCTGGTCTCCGTGGCGGCGGACGACCGGTTCGAGTATTTCGGGTTGCGCACCGTCTATGACCGCTACCTGCTGCGCCACCCCGAGACGCGGGCGGTGCTGGAGCGCCCGCAGCACTTCTTCCTCCGCGTGGCCTGCGGCCTGTCGGAGTCGGTGGCGGAGGCCGCCGAGCTCTACGCGCTCATGTCCACGCTGTCGTACCTGCCCAGCTCGCCCACGCTGTTCAACTCGGGCGCGCGCCGCCCGCAGCTGTCGTCGTGCTTCCTGCTCGACTCGCCGCGCGACGAGCTGGAGGCGATCTACGACCGGTACGGGCAGGTGGCGCGGCTGTCGAAGTACGCCGGAGGCATCGGCATCGCCTGGACCCGGGTGCGCTCGCGCGGCTCCCTGATCCGGGGCACCAACGGCCACTCCAACGGCATCGTCCCGTGGCTGCGCACGCTCGACTCGTCCGTCGCGGCCGTCAACCAGGGCGGGCGGCGCAAGGGCGCGGCCTGCGTCTACCTGGAGACCTGGCACGCCGACATCGAGGAGTTCCTGGAGCTGCGCGACAACACCGGCGAGGACGCCCGCCGCACCCACAACCTGAACCTGGCGAACTGGGTGCCCGACGAGTTCATGCGCCGGGTGGAGGCGGACGAGGTCTGGTCGCTGTTCGACCCGAAGGAGGTGCCCGACCTCACCGACCTGTACGGTGACGCGTTCACGCGGGCGTACCGCGCGTACGAGGCCGCCGGGCGACATGTCCGGCAGATCCCGGCCAGGACCCTGTACGGCCGGATGATGCGCACGCTCGCCCAGACCGGGAACGGCTGGATGACCTTCAAGGACGCCGCCAACCGCACCTCCAACCAGACCGGCCGCCCCGGGAACGTCATCCACCTGTCGAACCTGTGCACCGAGATCCTGGAGGTCACCAGCGACGCCGAGACCGCAGTCTGCAACCTCGGCTCGATCAACCTGGCCGCCCACCTCCTGACCGGTGACCTGGCCGGTGACCTGGCCGGTGACCTGGACTGGGACCGGCTGCGCGGCACCGTGCGAACGGCCGTGCGCTTCCTGGACCGGACCATCGACCTGGGCTTCTACCCGACGCCCGAGGCCGAGGCGGCGAACAAGCGCTGGCGGCCCATCGGGCTCGGCGTCATGGGCCTGGCCGACGTGTTCTTCACGCTGCGGCTGCCGTTCGACTCGCCCGAGGCGCTGGAGCTGTCCACCAGGATCGCCGAGGAGATCGCGCTGGCCGCGTACGACACCTCGGCCGACCTGGCGGCCGAGCGCGGCCGGCACCCGTCGTACGCCGAGACGCGGGCGGCCGGGGGAGTGCTGCACCCGGACCACTACGTCACGAGCACGCGGCGCTGGGACGCCGTGCGGGAGAAGGTCGCCCGCACCGGCCTGCGCAACTCGCTCATGATCGCCGTCGCGCCCACCGCCACGATCGCCTCCATCGCCGGCTGCTACGAGTGCATCGAGCCGCAGGTGTCCAACGTGTTCAAGCGCGAGACGCTGTCGGGAGAGTTCCTCCAGGTCAACCGGTATCTGGTGGCCGATCTGCAGGCGCGCGGGCTGTGGACGCAGCAGCTGCGGGACGACCTCAAGCGGGCCGACGGCTCGGTCCAGACGGTCCCCGGCATCCCCGACGACCTCAAGGTGCTCTACCGCACCGCCTGGGAGCTGCCGCAGAAGGCGCTGATCGACCTGGCCGCCGCGCGCCAGCCGTACATCGACCAGTCCCAGTCCCTGAACCTCTTCATGGCCAGCCCGACCATCGGCAAGCTCTCGTCGATGTACGCCTACGCCTGGAAGCGGGGCCTGAAGACCACGTACTACCTGCGCTCCCGGCCCGCCACCCGCATCGCCCAGACCACCGTCCAGGCGGTCCCCGCAGAGGCCGCCGCGGAGGCGATCGCCTGCTCCCTGGAGAACCCCGAGACCTGCGAAGCCTGCCAGTAAGGAGACTGTTGTGCTGCTCGACCCAGGTATGGACCTCACGCTGCGGCCCATGCGCTACCCGGACTTCTACGAGCGCTACCGCGCGGCCATCCGCAACACGTGGACCGTCGAGGAGGTGGACCTTCACACCGACCTCGCCGACCTGGCCAGGATGACGCCGCAGGAGCGGCACCTGATCAACCGGCTGGTCGCGTTCTTCGCCACCGGCGACTCCATCGTGGCCAACAACCTCGTGCTCAACCTCTACCAGCACGTCAACGCCCCTGAGGCGCGCCTCTATCTCAGCAGGCAGCTGTTCGAGGAGGCCGTGCACGTCCAGTTCTATCTGACGCTGCTGGACACGTACCTGCCGGATCCCGCCGAAAGGGTGAAGGCCTTCGCCGCGATCGACCACATCCCCTCGATTCGCGACAAGGCGGAATTCTGCTTCAAGTGGATCGACTCGATCAACGAGCTGCAGCGCCTGGAGACGCGGGACGACCGCCGGCGTTTCCTGCTCAACCTCATCTGCTTCGCCGCCTGCATCGAGGGCCTGTTCTTCTACGGGGCCTTCGCGTACGTCTACTGGTTCCGCTCCCGGGGCCTGCTCGGCGGCCTGGCCACCGGGACGAACTGGGTCTTCCGCGACGAGTCCATGCACATGGAGTTCGCCTTCAGCGTGGTGGAGACCGTGCGGGCCGAGGAGCCCGACCTTTTCGACGATGAGCTGGGCAAACAGGTTACCCTCATGGTGGAGGAGGCCGTGGCCGCCGAGCTGGCCTTCGCCGAGGACCTCTGCGGGGACGGCATGCCCGGCATGGGGGTCGCACAGATGCGCCAATACCTGGAATACGTCGCCGACCAGCGGCTGGCCAGGCTGGGCCTGCCCACGAGGTACGGCTCGGCCAACCCCTTCGCGTTCATGGAGCTGCAGGACGTGCAGGAGCTGGCCAATTTCTTCGAACGGCGTGTCTCTGCGTATCAAGTGGCAGTTGAGGGCAATGTGACCTTTGACGAGACTTTCTAGACATTGGGGGCATAGGCGTGCAGTCTCCAGCAGGCTGGCCGATTCTCGTAATCTCGGTGATCGGCTCGATCCTCCTGGTTGAGCTGGTCCGGAGGGTGCTGAACAGGGCCGGACGCAAATGGGCGTTCCCCCGGCACCTGGTGGAGCACTGCACGTGGTCCGCCTTCACCGTGGCGGTCGTGGCGGCCTTCAACCTGGCGTTCGCGCCGGGGATGTTCGGCGCGAGCGCGGACGCTAAGGCCGTCGCGGCCACCGTCAACCGGGTGCTCGGCCTGGCCACCATCGCCGCCGTCACCTGGCTGATCGTGCAGGCCACGTACGCGCTGACGGACGTGGTGCTCGACCGGCTGGTGCTGGTCGAAGGGGAGCGCAACCGCCGGGCGCGGCGGATCATGACGCAGATCGGGCTGGTCCGCCGCATCGCCGCCGCGGTCATCGTCGTGATCGCGATCGGCGCGATGCTCTTCTCGTTCCCGCAGGTCCGCGCGCTCGGCGCGGGCATCCTGGCCTCGGCGGGCATCGCCGGCGCCATCGTCGGCATCGCCGCCCAGCCCACCATCGGCAACGCCCTCGCCGGCCTCCAGCTGGCCTTCAGCGACGCGCTCCGGCTCGACGACGTGGTCGTCGTGGAGAACGAATGGGGCCGGATCGAGGAGCTGACCCTCACCTACGTCGTCGTGCGCCTGTGGGACGAGCGCCGCCTGGTCCTGCCGGTGTCGTACTTCACCCAGAACCCGTTCGAGAACTGGACCCGGCACGGCAGCCGCGTCCTCGCCGTCGTGTTCCTGCGCGTGGACTGGTCGGTGCCGGTGCCCAAACTCCGGGAGGCGCTGTACGAGTTCCTGCAGGGCAACCCGCTGTGGGACCAGAAGGACTGGACGCTCCAGGTCACCGACGTGCTGCCGAACGGCCTGGTGGAACTGCGCGCCCTGATGAGCGCCGCGGACTCGCCGTCCTCGTGGGACCTCAAGTGCGACGTACGCGAGTTCCTGGTCAACCACGTCAGGGACAACTACCCCGAGTCCCTGCCCCACTTCCGCGTGGAGACCCCGGAATCGCGCGCGCAGAAATAAATATGTGGCACCGCCGCCGATCATTCCTTTACCGTGGACATTGTCCAGCCGCACGAAAGAAAGGCAGCGAAGTGAGCTACCCCCGACTGTGGCAAGGGCTTTCCGGATAACCGAGCCGATTATCGGAAAGCCGTCTCGGAGTGCACCGGGGCGGCTTATTTGTTGACGACCGAGTGTGGGGCAGTTTGGTCAGCCCGCCTGCCTTGGGAGCAGGAGCACCGCAGGTTCGAATCCTGCCACTCGGACAGCGGCCCTGAAAGAAGAGGGCTGCGGGCCACGGCCTGACCGGCGGGATTGGCGCCCCCCGGCCGGACCCGGCCCCCGCCCCGGGCCGGCCCACGCCAGCCAAGCCCGGGGCCCAGCCGCTCTGGCCCAACTGGCAGAGGCGCCGTCTTCAGGAGGCGGAGGTTCAGGGTTCGAATCCCTGGAGCGGCACAGGTGACCTTTCGTGTCGTCTGCCGGGCCGCTGCTCCATGGAGGGGCGTGAGGATCCGCCTGTCTCCCCGCCGGAACGTGATTCCATCAGCGCCCACGGCTGCGTCGAAGGCGCCGAACCATGGCGTGCCGGGTTGCGTCGAACCACATGTGGGTCATGTGAGAAGCCGCGCACTCGCCCTTGCCATGGCCGTGGGGGCGGCGCTGCTCCTGGCCACTTACGGTGGTCAGGTGCCGGCCGCGCCGCCGTTCGACACGCCGTATGCCGCGGCTGCCACGATCGAGGACATCGCCGAGCGCCTGCGCCGCCACGTCGATGACAGGCACCTGCTCGACGGGCAGCGAGTCGCGACGTCGCCCGCCGTGCCTCTGATGCTGGCGTGCCAGGAGGAGAGCGGTCTGAGGCCGCCGATGGGCGTGCCCGCCTACAGTGCGGAGTTGAGGGTGGCCGAGTTGCCGAGGTCGCTGACATTGAGGCTCTGGGTCGTCCCGCCGGAGCGGTCGCGGCCGCTGGCGGATCTCGCGGGCCGCGCGGCGCGGCGGTGCGCGGACGAGAACGACAGCACCGTCACGCTGCCCTTCGACCGCGAGGGCTGGCGTGGGACGCAGCTCATGAACACGGCCGCGCGGAGTCCGGACATGGGGGACGTGTCGACCGAGGCCTACATCGTGGCCGCCCGCGGCCAGTTCCTGACCGAGGCGTCGTGGTGGTGGCCCATCGAGCAGGGCGAGACCGAGGACTCGCACTGGGTGGGTCAGGGTGTCGCGGCGTCCGTGTCCGCGCTGACCGCCGTCGGAGGCCGCTGGGATGGCCCCATGCCCGTTCCGTCCCCGCGGCCGGGCCTGGGAGCGCTGGCCGCGGCCCTGCCACGGCCCTCGGCGTACGGGCCGGACGTCGCGCCCTGGACCGGCGAGGATGATCGGTCCGATCTGACATGCACGTACGACCTGTTCTACAAGAACCTGCCTGCTGCGGTTCCCGTGGCCGGCAGGGTCCTGACGGGACGGGTCACCGTGCGCGAGGAGGTCCTCGTCATGCCTGACGCGGCGGGAGCGGAGAGGGCGCGGCGGCTGCTGGTGACGCCGGAGGACGAGTTCAAGAACGACGTCACTGGCAAGGACGTCATCGCGCCCTGCGGGTACGAGGGTGAGGCCGAGCCGGTGCGGATCCCGTTCAAAGTGGAGCCCTTCGGACGGGGCGGTTGGATGGGTGAGATGGAGAGCCTCGCCGTGCGGCGTCCGGATTTGCCTCGTGAGCCGACGTACCAGGACTCGGTGGCGCACGTCGCGCTGATCGTCCGGCGCGGGGCCACCGTTGTGCGCCTGCTCTGGCAGGGTCCGGCGGGAGCCGACCTGGCCAGTGCCTTGCGCGAGGGCCGCGCCGCCCTCATCCGCACACTCGACGGCCTGCCCGGCTAGAACAGCTCGCTTGGGTGTGTGCGCCAGGCAGACGCGGACGCCTCGACGAACAGCCCGCTGTCCCTAGGAAATCTACGTTGTAAAGGAAGTCGGGAGAGGTCCATCACGCTCTGCTCGGCCCGCAGGACCCAGCCGCGGCTGCCGCGCGGGGCGGCGATCAGCCCGTCGACGAGCACGAAGCACCGGGGCCGGGCTCTACGCTGAGGCGGCCACGGACACCTTGTGGTGGCGCGCTTCGGGCGCCACGCACCACCACCGTTCCGCTGCACAGATGACTCATAGGAAACAAATCCGCTCCGCCGGCCCAAGGCTGCGTTCCCGCAGGATCGACCGAACTGATCACCGAGATGCGCGCGGGCAACTCCTGGAAGGCGGCGGAGGATCGGCTATTTGATCCACACCTGGTAGTCGCGAGCCGAGTCGAAGCGCAGCGTCGGAGTGAATGTCGACTTGCCACCGACCTTGCCGTAATGCACGCCGTAGGCAGTGCCGCCGTAGAACCACGGGCCTCCGGAGTCGCCTGGCTCGCTGACGTTCCGGTCCATCTGCACCATTCCCTCTATCCCGCCGACGTTGACGACGCTGTTGGCGACGCTGGCGCAGCTCCCGCCGGTCGTCTTTCCGAAGTGACAGATCCGTGTGCCCCGTCGTGGGCGGCCACCTCGTTCGGTTGCATACCGGGTCTTGTTCCAGTTGTGGTAGAACGTGCGAGTCGGGGTCTTGCTACCGGTCGTGTAGTAGGCCAGGTCTCCGTATCGGCCTTCGTGTTTCCAAACTCGTTTGATGGTGGTGCTGCCGCCTGCTTGGCTGTGATTGCTGTACGCCTGGGTCGCGCCACCGCTCCCGCGTGCGCAGTGGCCGGCAGTTCCTTGGCGCTTGGTGTTACTGGATTTGTACTTCAGGTTGAAACCGGCGGTGCACCCCGAATACAACCCGCCACCGCGAATGTATTTGTCCTCAGGGGCGGTCACCTCATCCATGAGCGATACCGCCAGGCCGACACCCGGGATCTGTGGCTGCGGAGGCGTGACCTGCTCGATGGCGGAAGCGTCTCTCGCGATCGAGGGCTGCAGCTGCACCCCGACGCCGATGGTCGCGGTCTCGATGTCGTACCAAGTGGCCACGCCGGCGACCTCGGGCTTGGCCGCTACCTGATCGCGCGCCGTCAGGCTCGCCTGTTCCAGGTCGGCCTCCGTGAATCCGCGTCCGCCCTGCAGTTTCACTTCCACCGGCAGTTTTCTGGCCAGCGCGACGGCCCCCTCGGGGACTTCGCCTTTGAACGCGAACCATGCGCTCTTGCCATCCTGGCTGCGGGCCGCGCCGGAGAACTCGGTCCCGTAGCTCGCCTCGATCTCGTCCGCGACGTCGTTGAACGCACCCTGCCAGCCGTGCGCTGCGACGGCCTCCTCGAAGCTGATCCCGTCCTGCGTGGCGATGAGCCGCAGGTCCTCCAGCTCACCCGCCGTCAAGTCGTCGACATTCACCTCCGGCGTATCCGCGGGCCCGTCGGGTTCGAGTTCGCTGGTAAGGCTCATGCGGGCACCAGAGAGATATGCGTCTAAGGCAGCCTCCAGGGGCACACCGCGCTGCGTCGCGTCGGCCTTGATCGCGTCCAGCGTGGGACGCGCGATCTGCGTCTGCTGATCGGCGGCGAGGACGATCACATCGGACTCGGGCTCGGGCTGCGCCGCCGCAGGAGTAGCGACCAGCAATCCCCCTATCAGGGCAGTAGGTGCCACGAAGATCAGGCCGCGGCGCCGGAGAGCACGAAACTTTCGGGACGTCTGACTCGCGCGAGACGCCCCTTCTGGAGGGGGATTCATGAGAGAACGATCATGGATGTTTGAGGGATAAGTCAATAGATGTGATATCTGATGCAACGCCTAATACATCTCGTATGGCGGCTCTTTTGGTTGTGCGCCAGATCGCGTGCCGGAAGGCCGGCGCGGGAGTGGTCGTCTTCGATGGCGGTCGGCCTGCCCCGCTCGTCGATCACCCAGATGTCCAGCTCGGTGTGGTCGCCTGCCAGGTCTCGTTCGGCTTGGTGGCCTCGCGCCGGTACCCCGACTCGAAGGACTTCCGATACTTCGTGGTGTCCTCCACGCCGAGGGTGACCAGCGCAGGGCCGAGGTCGGCGACGATGCCCCGCACCGTCCAGTGGCCCGGCACCGGCCGGCCGCGGCCGGCCACCGCTGCAGTGTCCGGTAGGAGACGCCGCCGCGTGCGCCGGTCCGGCAACCGACTGCCGGTCCTGCGGGCGGCGATCAGAGGTCGTTGCCGGCGTAGGAGAGGTTGAAGCTCTTGTTGACGAGGGGAAAGTCCGGCACGATCGCGCCGGACAGGGCGACGGGCAGGGCGGGCCAGTTGAAGAAGGACGGATCGACGATCTTCACGCGGGCCAGGGTGCCGTCGGCGGCCAATTGGACGCGGTGGGCGATGGTTCCGCGCCAGCCTTCGACGATGCCGACACCGTAGGAGACTCCGTCGGCGAGCGGGCCGCTCGTCTCGCAGGGGGACGTGCCGTCGGCCAGGCGGCTGATCAGGTCGATGGAGGCGGCGATCTCGTCGGCGCGGATCTGGAAGCGGGCCAGCACGTCCCCGCCGGCACGGGTTGCGGTGGGGACGGGGCAGAGGTCGGTGAAGGGGTGATCGCGGCGGGCGTCGAGGTCGACGCCGCTGGCCCGGGCGACGTAACCGAGGGTGCCGAGGTCGCGAGCGGCCTGTTCGGACAGGACAGCGGTGCCGGTGAAGCGGTCAGCCACGACGCTGTGTCCGAGGGCGAGCTCGACGATCTCGGCGACGTCGGCGCCGATGGCCGCGAGCCGGGCGGGGTCGGGCAGGGCGCGCAGCCGGGCGCCGCCGAGGGTGATGCCGCCGCGCAGCAGGCGGTGCCCGGTGACCTCGTCGTTGATGCGCAGCAGCTGTTCGCGGATGCGTCCGGCGTGGGCGTGCAGGATGGAGTGGGCGACGTCGTTGCACAGTGCGCCCAGGTCGGTGACGTGGTTGTAGAGGCGTTCCAGCTCCAGCAGCACGGCCCGGCCGTCCCGGGCCCGCGGCGGCACGTGGGTGCCGGTGGCCTCCTCGACGGCCAGGCAGTAGGCCAGGGTGTGGCCCACCGTGGTGTCGCCGCTGACGCGTTCGGCCAGGGCCAGGGCATCGGCGGGGCTACGGCGTTCGAAGAGTTTCTCGAGACCCTTGTGTACGAACCACAGTCGGGCCTTGAGCTTGAGGATGGTCTCGCCGACCACGGAGAAGCGGAAATGCCCCGGTTCGATGAGCCCGGCGTGCACGGGGCCGACCGGGATCTCGTACACGCCGGGTCCCTCGACGGTGACGAAGGGGTAGGGGCCTTCGGGGTCGCCGAAGGCGGGCGGGGGGCCGGCGTCGGCGCGCATCGGGTACCAGCCGCGCGGCCAGTGGTGGTGGCGCACCAGCCGACGCGGAAGCGGATGATCGACGGGCGTGATGCCGTACAGATCGTGCATCTCGCGTTCGAAGCGGCCGGCGGGGAAGGACAGGGCAGCGAGGCTGGGGACCGTGGGGTCGTTCAGGGGCAGGTGCAGGCGCAGTTCGGTGCGCCGGTCGGGGTTCGGCGCGACGAACAGGTAGACGACGCCGAAGCCGTGCTCCTGCTGCTGGGCCGACACCAGGGCGAGCCGGTGATCGTCGGCGAGCAGCTTGGCGGCGGCCGGGGCCAGCTCGGCGGCGGTGATGTCGGCGATGGTGCGGTGCGGCGTCGGGTCGGTCATGGGGTCGCTCCGGCGATGGTGGCGGCGCCGTGGAGCAGGTCGCCCAGCGGGCCCGTGGTGATGCCCAGGAGCGCGCAGGCGACCAGCGCCGCGATCACCGTGACGGTGGCGGTCCTGTGCAGGGCTGTGGCTGGTGCGGTGGGCTGCATGGTGGCGGGCGGTGTGACGGGCGGTAGGGCGGGGTCGGGCGTGCCGAGGAGCATGCGGCGCCCGTGTCGGCCGATGGCGGCGACGATCACCAGCATGAGCAGCAGCGCCAGGGCGATCGCCCAGCCGAGCCCCGCGGCGAACCCGGCCCGGACGATGCCGAGTTCGCTGGCGAACAGGCTGAACGGCGGCATGCCCAGCAGAGCCAGCAACCCGAGCCCGAAGGCGGCGGCGAGCAGCGGCGATCGTTGGGCGAGGCCGCGGGCCGCGTCGATGCGGCTGCTTCCGAGAGTTTGGTGGAGGTGGCCGGAGGACAGGAACAGCGCCGACTTGCCGAGCCCGTGGCCGAGGATGTGCAGCAGGACGGCGGCCAGCGCCAGCCGGGTGCCGATCGCGGCCCCGAGGGCGAGCAGTCCCATGTGCTCGATGCTGGAGTAGGCCAGCAGCCGCTTGTAATCGCGCTGGGCGAGCAGCAGCAGCGCGGCCACAGCCAGCGAGGCGAGGGCGGCGGCGACCAGCAGGACGCGCATGGTCGCAGGGCCGAGCGCCACGTCGGCGATGACCTTGACGCGCAGGATGGCGTAGAAGGCCACGGACAGCAGCACGCCGGACATCAGCGCCGACACCGGCGCCGGGGCCTGGCTGTGCGCGTCGGGCAGCCAGGCGTGCATCGGCGCCAGCCCGGCCTTGGCGCCGAAGCCCAGCACGAGCAGCACGGCGGCGATGCGCATCACGCCCGGGTCGAGGCCGGCGGCGTGGTGGGCCAGGGCCGCGCTGTCCAGCGCGTCGGACGGGGCAAGGCCGGCGTGCAGGGCGGCGTAGTGCACGATGACCAGGCCCAGGAAGGCCAGGACGATGCCCGCGGAGCAGATGACGACGTACTTCCAGGCGGCTTCGGTGGCCTGCTTGCTGTGGTGGAAGCCGACCAGGAAGGCGGTCAGGATGGTGGTCGCCTCGATGGCCACCCACATGACCCCGAGGTTGGAGGCCAGGACCGCGAGCGCCATCGCGGCGATGAAGGATTGGGTGAGTACGCCGAACCGGCGGGCGGCCCGGGCCTGCGTGTGTCCCGTGGCCGGTTCGGCGGCCAGGTAGGCAGGGCTGGCCAGCATCGCCAGCAGCGCCACGGCGCCGATGACGACCAGCATGAAGGAACTGAGCGCGTCCACGCGCAGCAGCCCCCGCACCGTCATGGCCCGCTCCGTTCCCGACAGGAGGATGGCGGAGGCGAGCAGGGCGCCGGCGGCCAGGGCGCCGAGCCAGGCGGTGACCTTGTTCCAGCCGAGGACGGCGTAGCCGCACGCCGCCAGCAGGGGCGCGAGGACCGGCGCCAGCACTGCGAATGTCATCAGTCGTGCAGCTCCCTGAGTTCGTCGAGGTCGGTGCCGCCGAACGCGGCCCTCATCCGGGTGGTGAGGACCTGCAGCACCAGGACGGCCAGCAGCACGTCCAGCGAGACGCCCAGCTCGACCACCAGGGGGACGCCGCTGGTGGTCAGGAAGGCGGTGGCGGTGACCGCGTTGTCGATCAGCAGGAAGCCCACCACCTGCGACAACGCCCGCCGTCGGGTGACCAGGACGAAGAAGCCGACCAGCAGCACGGTCAGCGCGACGGGCACGGCCTGGGTGGCGGGGCTGGGCGCCAGCCGTATGAGCGGCTGGGAGACCGCGTAGGCGAGCATCGCCAGCACGGCGGCGACCAGGAGTGAGGTGGTCACGTTGACCAGCGGCCGGCTCTCGCGCGCGTCGCCGCCGCCGGACAGGGCGCGCCGCATGAGGTGGGGCAGCAGCCCGGCGCGCAACGCTCCGACCCCCACGCCCACCGCGACCAGTTCGATCTCGCCCTGGTGCAGGCCGAGCACGACGATCAGGGCCGCCAGGGCGAGTCCTTGCAGGGCGAACAGCCCCACGATGGCCGACAGGGCGCTGCGCCACAGCACCAGCACCCCGGTCAGTAGGAACGCGCCGCACGCCAGGTCCAGCAGCAGCACGTACACCGCATCACTCATACCGGCCCTCTCATGCCAGGAAGAAGGACGCGGCCACGGCCAGCAGCGCCATCAGGAACGATCCGGCCAGCAGCTCCGGCACCCGGAACAGGCGCAGCTTGGCCATGAACACCTCGCCGGCCGCCAGCAACGCGCCCAGCACCGCGACCTTGACGGCCAAGGCCAGGCACGCCACCAGCAGGGCGATCAGCCCGATCGGCCCCGCGTCGGCTGTGGCGATCCCCCAGGGTGCGAACAGGCTGGCCAGCAGCCCGAGCAGCACCGACAGGCGGGCCGCCGACGCCCACTCGATCAGCGCGAGGTCGGGGCCGGCGTACTCCAGCACCATCGCCTCATGGATCATGGTCAGTTCCAGGTGGGTGGCGGGGTTGTCCACGGGGATGCGGCCTGTCTCGGCGATGGTGACGATCGCCAGAGCCGCGGCGGCCAGCAGGCTCACCGGCGACAGCACCGCCCACGGGTTCTCGGCGACCGAGGTGACGATCGCGGCCAGGTTCGTCGAGCCCGCCCGTACCGACAGCGCGAAGACCGACACCAAGATGGTCGGCTCGACCAGGGCCAGGATGGTCACTTCGCGGCTGGCGCCCATGCCGCCGAACGCCGTCCCCGTGTCCAGGCCGCCCAGGATGAGCGCCACCGACCCGAGCGCGAGCAGCGCGACCACGGCGAACAGGTCGGAGACGCCGTCCAGCGGCGAGTCCGTGGCCACCAGCGGCACCGCCGCGGCCGCCACCAGCGCGGTCGCGGCCAGCAGCAGCGGCGCCAGACGGAACGCCCAGCCGGTGCCATCTCCGGTGATGGGCTGCTTGCGGGCCAGCTTGCGCAGATCCCGCCACGGCTGCAACACCCCGGGGCCGGCCCGGCCCTCCAGCCGGGCGCGGATCTGCCGCATCATGCCGGCCAGCAGCGGCGCGCCCGCCACGACGAGGATCACCTGAATCAGCGCGGTCACCGGATCACCGCCAGCACGATCAGGGCGCCGATCAGCGCGTAGAAGCCGTAGGCCAGATACCGGTGCACGCTGCCGTTGGCCAGTTTGCGCGCCGAACCGCCCAGCGCCTCCATCGCCGCCAGGACCGGTTGGTAGAGGCGGTGTTCGACGCGGTCGGGGATCCGCGCCTGGAACCGCACCCGCGCCACCAGATAGGCCGACTCCTTCGCCGGGGTGACATGCACATCCCTTTCCGGGGCGAGCACGTTGTCGAAGACCCGCTGCAGCGGCTCGGCGAACGACGTGGCGGTGTATTCCATCCGGGCCGTCATCGGGCCGGCACCGCAGTCCCACAACCTGGCCCTGCGCCGCGCCCGCCGGCCGGCCACCAGCCGCAGCGCCGCCGGCACCAGGGCGACGGCGGCCACCAGCGCGATCGTGATCAGCGCCGGGGAGATCGTCCCCATCACCCCGCTCAGATGCAGGGCCACCCGGCCGGACACCGCGGGCTGCCCCGGCAGGACGACGGTCACGGCCGCCGACAGGGCGGGCAGCACCACGGCCGGGGCGAGCGCCAGCACGGCGCAGCAGGCGGCGGTGGCGCCCATGCCGGCCAGCATCGTGGCCGGGCTCTCCGCCGCACGCTCGGCTCCCGGGCTGCGGGGCCGGGCCAGGAAGCCGATGCCGAAGGCCTTGACGAACGTGGCCACCGCCAGCCCCGCCGACAACGCGATCACCGCCACGGCCAGCGGCATCGTCACCGCCCCGGCCACCCCGGAGGCGGGCAGCGCGTGGACGAGGCTCTGCAGCAGCAGCCACTCGCTGACGAAGGCGTTACCGGGAGGCAGCGCCGAGGCGCACAGCGCGCCGATCGCGAACAGCACGGAGGTGGCGGGCATGCGGGCCCGCAACCCGCCGAGCGCGTCCAGATCCCGCACGCCGGTAGCCCGCAGCACCGAACCCGCCGCCAGGAACAGCAACGTCTTGAAGCCCGCATGGTTGACCACGTGCAACAGCGCCGCCGTCAACGCCAACCCCGCCAGGACCGGTATTCCCGAGCAGGCGAAGAACCCGGCGGCGCCCACCCCGACCAGGACCAAGCCCATGTTCTCGGTCGTGGAGTAGCCCAGCAGCCGCTTCAGGTCGGAGGAGACGGCGGCCTGCAAGATGCCATACAGGGCCGACAACGCGCCCGCGCCCAGCGTCACCAGCCACCACCACGCCGCTCCGCCGCCCAGCAGGTCCAGGCCGACCCGGACGATGCCGTACACCCCCATGTTCACCATGGCCGCGCTCATCAGCGCCGAGACATGACTCGGCGCCTCCGGATGCGCCCGGGGCAGCCACACGTGCAAGGGCACGATGCCCGCCTTGGAGGCGAACCCGATCAGCGTCGCCAGGAACACCGCGTTCCGTGCCGCCGCGGGCAGCTCCGCGGTCCGCAACTGCTCGAAGGTTTCGCCGCCGGCGTGAGCGGCGAACAAGGCCAGGCCGGCCAGGATCGCGGCGAACCCCAGGTGGGTCATCACCGCGTACCACATGCCGGCCCGCCCCACCTGCGGCCGGTGGGCGTGCTCGGCGAGCACCAGCAGCAGCGAGGTCAGCGCCATCAGCTCCCAGGCCAGCAGCAGCGTGCTCACGCTCGCCGCCGCCGGGACCAGCAGCATCGAACCGACGAACAACGGCAGCACGCCGTGCACGACGCGGCCGTGCTCGCGGGCATATCCGATGGCGTACAGGGACGCGCACACCGCCACGCCGCCCGTCACCGCGACGAACAGCCCGCCCAGCCCGTCCAGCGACAACCGCACCCCGGCCAGCGGCAGCAGCTCCGGCAGCCAGACGCTCCACTGCCCGCCCAGGGCGGCCGCCACACCGGCAGCCACGCCGAATCCGCCGGCGCCCGCCGTCCCCAGGCCCGTGACCAGCGCGCGGGCCCGATCCGGCACGAGCAGGGCAGCCACCGCCGTCACCACGCACAGGCCGACCGCCCCGGCCAGCAAGGTACCCGTCATCTACCGGTCAGATCGCGCAGCGCCGCGACGATCTCCTCCGGACGCGGCGGGCAGCCCGGCACCTCCACGTCGACCGGGACCACGTCGCCGACGGCTCCCGCCACGCCGTACGCGCCCGCGAACACCCCGCAGTTGCGCGCGCAGTCACCCAACGCGACCACCAGCCGCGGCTCGGGCACCGCCTCGAACGTCCGGCGCAGTGCCACCTCCATGTTGCGCGTCACCGGACCGGTGACCACCAGCGCGTCGGCGTGTCGGGGCGAGGCCACCAACCGTGCCCCGTACCGTTCGGCGTCATAGACCGGGCCGAACGCCGAGGCGATCTCCACCTCACAGCCGTTGCACGAGCCCGCGTCCACGTGCCGGAGCTGCACCGACCCGGCCAGCTCGCCGACCTTGACGGCCGAGCTCGGCTTCGGCGGCGCCGGCTCGGCCACCCGCCCCGTTTTCTTGATCTTCCGCCACAACCTCGCCACGATCACTCCCTGCTTGGTGCTCCAACGTTGGGTACATGCCGCAGGGATCATCCAGGCCGGGGTCGTCCGGCGTCGGCGTCGCGCGGTTCGGCGAGGAGCTCACCTCGTCCAGCGATCGCGCGGCGGGCGGGAGAGCCTGACGCGTGGCCGAGCCGGCCCCCTCGGCCCTGGTGATTGTCAGCCACGCCCGGTATCGGCCTGCAGCAGCTCGCTCAGCAACGCGTGCTGACCCGACAGTTTGGCACTCAGCAGCTGGCGGGCCGCGCGTAGCAGCTCGGCCACGTCCCCGCCGGACAGCGCGTACACCACGGTCGAGCCCTCTCGGCGAGCGGTCACCAGCTCTGACCGGCGCAACACCGCCAGATGCTGCGACAGCCCGGTCGGCTCCACCTCGATCTCGGCCAGCAGCTCCCGCACCGGTTTCGGCCCGTCCTGCAACAGCTCCAGCACCCGGATCCGCACCGGGTGGCCCAACAGCCGAAACAGCTCCGCCTTGGCCTCATACAGTGGTACCGACATCAGCGCTGCGGCCCCTGCTCCCGCTCACCCGGCAGGCTTTCCTCCGCGACGGGCCCCATGCCTGTCGCGAGATCCTCCGCCAGGCCGACCCCGTGAGTGCGGGCAACGCGCGCGATGTGCTCCCACTCCGCCTCTGCCACAAGAGTCTCGTTCGGATCCTGCTCGCGATGGGCAGCGCGCAACGCCACCCGGGCCAGCCGGGCTCGCTCTCGGACCGCTTCGGCAAACGCCCCGCTCACGTGACCACCTCCACACTGTCGTCGGCATGCAACCCTCATCTTCTTAGTAATTGCGTATTTTCGCAACTCCGTCTTTGGATACTTAGCGTAGCAGATCATTACTGTTCGTGAAGGCATTGCGGTGACCGTGCCGGGAAAAGGATGGGACACGATGACGACGCCATGGCTATTACACGGGCATCTGCCCGGCATCGCCGTGATCGTCATTGACGGGAACGTCGACGCCGGTGACCGTCATCGTTCCTCCTCGGTGAATGCCTGATCTCACTCTTGCTGATGCGCCGGCGCCTGCTCGACGCCCTTCCGATGATGGCGGGCGCCGGGCCCGGCAGCGCTCGACCCGCGCGTACGGTGCAAGGCACTTGACGGGCGACGCGCCGTCGCCGGCCTTCCGGTCGGCGCAGTGGATCGCGATGTGACTCTGGCGGATCACGCCGTCGTGGACGTTCGGACCCACGACGGCGTGATCCGCGCTCGCGCAGGACGCCGATCGGCAGCTTCAGCGAGTAGAGGACGGCCGGTTCTATGTCAGGCGCCGCCCCACACCGGGTAGTTGACGAGGTCGTCGTTCTTCCAGCTGAGGTTGTCGTGCACGGCTACGACGCCGTCGATGTTCTCGGTCAGGCGGACGGCTTTGACGGCCTGGCTGTGCTCGACGAGAGCTCCGGACAGGGTCACCACGGCGTCGGCCACGGTGACCTCCACGCCGAGGGTGTCGCCGTGGAGGGTCTCCCGAACCTGGGCGGCGATGTCGGCGTCGTCGCGGAGGAAGACCTTGATCAGGTCGCGGCGGCTGACGATGCCGACGAGCCTGCCGCCGGTGTCGACCACGGGCAGGCGCTTGACGCCGTACTTGTCCAGTTGCCGAGCGGCGAGCACGACGGAGGCGTCGGGGGTGGTGGTGTGAGCGGGGGCGGTCATCAGCTCGCCGGCGGTCTCGCCGAGGGCCTTGTAGAAGCCGCTGCCCTCGCTGCCGACGG
Organism: Nonomuraea sp. NPDC004186; assembly: GCF_053603495.1. Classification (NCBI taxonomy): domain Bacteria; kingdom Bacillati; phylum Actinomycetota; class Actinomycetes; order Streptosporangiales; family Streptosporangiaceae; genus Nonomuraea; species Nonomuraea sp. NPDC004186. Next base: position 68,330 of record NZ_JBSGFQ010000068.1, read on the forward strand.
TGTGGCGCAGGCGGGCGCGCAGCGGCGGACGGTAGCCGTCGCCGTAGTAGCGCTCCTTGAACTCCTGCTTGGCCAGCAGGTCGGCCTCGGACACCACGCCCACGACGCGGTTGTCGTCGTCCAGCACGGGCACGCCGCTCACGGCCTTGCTGATGAGCAGTTCGGCCACGGCGTGGAAGGAAGCGCTCTGGTTGACGGCGGCCACGTCGGTGGTCATGACGTTCTCGACGGTGGTTCTCATGGGGATCTCCTGAGGTGTCTGACCCGGACGATGCCGGGTACGGTGCGGGCGAGCACGTCGGCGATGTGGTCGGCGTGTTCGTGGGGTGGCCCGCTCAGCTCGGCCACGCCGTCGTGGACGGAGACGTCCCAGCTCGGGCCGAAGGGATAGTGTTCGCGCAGCGTGGCGACGACCGCCTTGCGCAGGTCCATGTCGGGGCGGGCGAGCATGGCCATCAGGTCGCAGCGGCTCACCATGCCGACGATCTCCTGGCCGCGGAGCACGGGCAGGCTCTTGATGCGCTTGCCGACCATGAGGTCGATGGCGATGGTGACGTCGGTGGTCTCGGTGACGGTCACGACGTCACTGGTCATGACCTCCATCACCTGGCGCGGTGGGGGCTCAAGGGAGCTCGGAGCGGGCCGTACGGTGGCGCGGGGGTCGGGCTCGAACTCGCCGCGCAGCAGGTCGAGCTCGCTGACCACGCCCACGAGGCGGTCGCTTTCGTCGACGACCGGAGCAGCGGTGATGTTGTGACCGTAGAGCCGCCGGATGGCCCGCCGCACCGGGTCGGTGCGGCGGACCGTGACGGCCGGGCTGCTCATCACCTCGCGCACGAGCATGGCTATCTGGCCTCCCACGTGGAGTCGTCGGTCTTCCAGGTCAGCTTGTCGACGAGGTCGACGACACCGTTGACGCGGCCGCTCATGCGGACGGCAATGGCGGTCTCGGTGCGACGGTCCATCCAGCCGGACAGGGTGACGATGCCTTGGCGCACCTCGACCTGCACCCCGCTGGTGTCCACCCACAGGGCATGGTCGAGGATGTGGTCGCGGATCTCGGCGGCGATCTCCTCATCCCCGCGCAGGAACACCTTGACCAGGTCGCGCCGGCTGACGATGCCCTGCAGGCGTCCTTCGTGGTCGACTACGGCCAGACGTTTGACGTCGTGGGCATCCATGAGGCGGGCCGCCGAGACTGCGGTCGCCGTGGGGGTGATGGTGATCGCGGGAGTGGTCATCAGATCTGCGGCGGTGTCGCCCTCGGCCTTCTGGCGGCCCTTGGGGTGGCGCAGCCGCGCGCGCAGCGGCGGGCGGTAACCCTCGCGGTAGAACTCCTCGCGGAACTCCTCCTTACGGAGCAGGTCGGCCTCGGAGACCATGCCGATCACGTGGTCGTCGTCGTCCAGCACCAGGACGGCGCTGATGCCGCCGGCGATGAGCGCCTGGGCGATGTCCTTGAACGGGGTGGCGGCGGTGACGGAGACGACCTTGGTCGTCATCACGTCTTCGACGGTCATGCGCATCGCCGGTCAGCTCTTTTCCGGCTTCTGCACGAGGATGCGGGTGCCGGCCGGCTTGCGCTCGGCGAGCGGGACTTCGAGCGGGTCGAGGATCTCCGGGAAGAGTCCTCGCTCCCGGTGCACGGTGGCGTTCATGCCTTCCTCCTTGTTGTGTCACTTCCATCGCATCTCGCGAATGGCCGGAGCTTTAGGGGCGGAGGTCCCGAACGGGACGGCCGTTGGTCAGCGCGTCCGCCGCAGCGCTGGATGATCGCGCCGGTCATCTCCGTGCCTATGCGCGCTGACATGTCGTGATATGCCTGCCGTACCTCGTCGGGGGTCTGAAGGTTGAGCCGGACCTCGCCGACCTCGCTCTTGTGCACGGGACCTGTGGCTTTGAGCACGGCGGGCAGCCCACGCGGGAGGCCGCCGCCCCGGCGGACTCCTCCGGCGTCACGCCGTAGCAGGCGAGCAGCCGGGCCTGCCCGGGGAAGGCGTAGCTGGGGACGCGGCCGTCGATCAGATCGTCGTGGCCGACGACGCAGGCCGGCACGGGCCTCCAGCAGTCCGGGCGGCAGTTCCGGAACGATCAGGCCGTGGGCCTCGCAGGCGTCGGCGGCCATCGCCTGCGGCCCGCCCGAGTTGCCCACGACAGCCACCCGGCGACCGGCCGGCAACGGCTGACCGGCCAGCAGCTTGGCAGTGTCGATCAGCTCGTGGACACTGTCGAGCCGGATCACACCGGCGGCCCGGGTGAGCGCGTCCACCGCCACGTCCGGGGTGGCCGCGGCAGCCGTGTGCGAGCGCACCGCCCGGCCACCGGCCTCGCCGCGACCGCTCTTGACCAGCAGCACCGGCTTGCGCCTGCCGACCCGGCGGGCGATACGGGCGAACCTGCGCGGGTTGCCGAACGACTCCAGATACAACGCGATCACGCCGGTGTCGTCGTCGTCCTCCCAGTACTCCAGCAGGTCGTTGCCGCTGACATCGGCCTTGTTGCCGACCGACACGAACGACGACACCTCCAGCCGATCCAACAGGGCCGCGCCCACGGCGCCGGACTGCGACATCAACGCCACCCGCCCGCGGGCGGGCCGGTGCGGCAGAAAGCTGGCATTCAGCCAGGCTCCGGTGTTCACCACACCCAGGCAGTTCGGGCCGATCAGCCGCATCCCGGCCGTACGGCACAGCTGCAGCAGCTCCGACTCCGCCGCGCGCTGCCCGGCCTCGGCGAACCCCGACGTCAGCACCACCAGCCCGGCCACTCCCGCCGCGGCGCAGTCACGCGCCACCTCCAGCACCTGCCGGGCGGGCACCGCCACCACCGCCAGGTCCACGCCGTCGGGCACCTTGGGGTGGCAGGCCAGCCCGGCGATCTCGGTCGCGTTCGGGTTGACGGGATGGATCGGCCCGCAGAAGCCGCCGTCGATGAGGTTACGCAGCACCTTGTGACCGACCGCGTGCTCGCTCCTGCTCGCACCGATCACCGCCACCGAGCGCGGCGCCAGGACACGCGCGAGCGAAGCCCGCTCGGCCTCGTGGTGATAGTGGTAGAAATAACGGAACCCGGGCACCGCCCCGTGCTGGG
>NZ_JBSGFQ010000069.1:0-68834 GCF_053603495.1 Nonomuraea sp. NPDC004186
GGCGCCGTGAGGTCGATCACCTCGATCGCCCCGCTGCGCACGCTGTCAACGAAGCTCTGCAAGACCGACATGTCATCCTCCCGATGGGCCCGCCAGCACGCCCACGCACAGCGCCCCGGACTCCATCGCGCCGCCCCTGGCCAGCCCCGGTTTGAGGTCGGCGTCGCGGCCCTCGATCCCGTGGAGCGTGTCGACGTACCAGGAGGTGGCCGGGCCGCTGGACAGCGCCCTGGCCACGCCCTTGAGCACGCCGCTGATCAGGAACATCCAGAACGTGGTGGAGACGGCGAGCAGCGCGAGCGCGGCCACGGTGAACGCGGCGGAGACGGCCAGGACCACGCGCCGCCCGAGGACGTCGGCCAGGCCGCCGGTCGGCAGCTCCAGGGTGGCGGTGACGACCGAGAACACCGTCACCGCCAGGCCCACCTCCGCCAGGCCGAGCCCCCGCGCGGTCATGAGGAGCACCATGGTGGCCGCCATCAGGCCCAGGGGCAGCCAGGTCAGGAAGCTGACGAGCATGTAGCGGCGTAAGGCCGAGCGTGCGGTCACGACTCCTCCTCCTGCGATCGCGGTACGGCGCCGTGCCAGGCGTGGACCTGCCTGGCCTCGGGATCGCCGGCGTATTTGGCGGCGAGGTCGCGCAGCAGCTCCTCGGCCCTGTCGTTGAACTCGCGCACCCCGGCGGGCGGCAGCGAGACGATGTGGTCGCTCATCCCCGCCGCGTCGCCCCAGTCGCGCGACCAGCCGTCGAGGTCGAACTCCTCCATCACCCGCCCGACGAACTCGGCCTGCCGCAGGTGCATGATCCGGACCGCCTCGCGGCCCTCGGCCGTGTCGGACAGCTCGCCGGCGTCCCACGAGGTGTAGCGGTGGCGGGCCCGCCAGCGTCGCTCGCGCCCGTCGCGCCGGTCGTCGTCCTCCTCGATGAAGCCGTACTTGAACAGCTCCCGGAGGTGGTAGCTGGTGGAACCCGAGCTCTCGCCCGCCTTGCGCCCCAGCTCGCTCGCCGTCGCGGGGCCGTCCAAGCGCAGCAGGCCGAGCAGGCGCACGCGCAGCGGGTGGGAGACCGCTTTGAGCACCCGCGGGTCACTGATCCTGTACTGCTCCTCCATGCGTTCCACCGTAAACCGCAAAGCTAATTTTGCAAAGAGATTTTTGCGGTCTCGGTCACTTCTAGACTGTGGGGATGCTTGACGACATCTGGGTGGACGACTCCGTCTTCGCGCTGCGCCCCGACTTCGCGGTGCTGGTCATGACCGCGCACGGCCTGCGTAACGGGCCCACGGACGACCGGTCCCGGGCCTGGCTGGCGGCGGCCTCCGAGTACGAGGTGCAGACGGACAAGATCGACGCCTGGAAGGACGCCTATCGGGCGTTCGGCGCCAAACCACAGCGGACCAGGCCCTCGGTCGACGCCCTGACCCGCAGGATGCCGCTGCCGGAGATCAACCAGGCGGTGGACGCGTACAACTCGATCAGCGTGAAGCACGCGCTGCCGATCGGCGGCGAGGACCTCGACCACTACGCAGGCCCGGCCCGGCTGCTGCGGGCGACCGGCGACGAGGCGTCCGAGGAGGCGCTCGGCACGCCCGAGCCGGGCGAGGTGATCTGGCGCGACGACGTCGGCGTCACCTGCCGCAGGTGGAACTGGCGTCAGGTCGCGCGCACCCGGCTCACCGAGGAGACCACCAACGCGATCTTCCTCCTCGAGCGCCTCGAGCCGATGTCCCTGGAGGAGCTCAAGGAGGCGGGCGAGGAGCTGGCCGACCTGCTGTCCGAGTTGTCACCAGAGGTACGGATTGCTAGCAGATTGGTGTCCGGCGGGAAATAAACCTCCCGTCGTAGTGTTGATACCAAAGAGTAATAATTGCGGCACCACCCGGATTGACTAGGGGGACGTGACCTCTTTGCACTGTCCTGAGAGGATCGTTCGAGGCGGCACGGGCTCTTCGGCGCGCGCTGCCGGTCCGGGCGAGTAGCCTTGGACAGGTTCTCTAACATCAACGCCGATCTGCGGAAGAGGGCGATTTCCGCCGTGTCGTCAGAGTCGTCGCGGACAAACCCGCTGGCAAGCTTTGGTCAGAACGAGTGGCTTGTCGACGAGCTGTACCAGAAGTACCTCCAAGATCCCGAGTCTGTCGACAAGGCATGGTGGAACTTCTTCGCTGACTACAACCCTGATTCCGGAACGGGCCGGGCAGCGCCGGTCAGGGAGGTGGCGAACGGCACCGTGACCGCTCCCGCTCCCCCCCAGGCGCCGCCGAAGGCACCACCGGCTGCCGAGAAGCCGAAGCAGCCGGCCACCCCGGTGCCCAAGGGCGCCGAGGAGGTCAAGCTGCGCGGCGCCGCTGCCCGCACGGCCGCCAACATGGACCTGTCTCTGACGGTCCCGACGGCCACCAGCGTGCGCGCGATCCCGGCCAAGCTGCTGATCGACAACCGCATTGTGATCAACAATCACCTCAAGCGGGGTCGCGGCGGGAAGATCTCCTTCACCCACCTGATCGGCTTCGCGATCGTCAAGGCCCTGAGGGCCATGCCGGAGATGAACTACTCCTACACGGAGGTCGACGGCAAGCCGACGCTGATCAAGCCCGAGCACGTGGGCTTCGGCCTGGCGATCGACGTCCAGAAGAGCAACGGCGAGCGCCAGCTCCTCGTGCCCTCGATCAAGGGCGCCGAGGAGATGGACTTCCGCCAGTTCTGGATGGCGTACGAGGACGTCGTCCGCAAGGCCCGCGCGGGCAAGCTGGGCGTCGACGACTTCGCCGGCACCACGATCTCGCTGACCAACCCCGGCACGATCGGCACCGTCCACTCCGTGCCGCGCCTGATGCCCGGCCAGGGCACCATCATCGGCGTCGGCGCGATGGAATACCCGGCCGAATACCAGGGCGCCTCGCCCGACACGCTCTCGCGCCTGGCCGTCTCCAAGGTCATGACGCTGACCAGCACCTATGACCACCGGATCATCCAGGGCGCCCAGTCGGGCGACTTCCTGCGCCAGATCCACCGGCTGCTGCTGGGCGAGGACGGCTTCTACGACGAGATCTTCGAGGCGCTGCGGATCCCGTACGAGCCGGTCCGCTGGGTCCAGGACGTCTCGGCCTCCCACGACGACGACGTGTCGAAGTCCGCCCGCGTGATCGAGCTGATCCACGCCTACCGCGTGCGCGGCCACCTGATGGCCGAGACCGACCCGCTGGAGTACAAGCAGCGCAAGCACCCCGACCTGGACATCCAGTCCCACGGGCTGACGCTGTGGGACCTGGAGCGCGAGTTCGCCACGGGCGGTTTCGGCGGCCGCGCGCTGATGAAGCTCCGCGAGATCCTCGGCGTGCTGCGCGACTCCTACTGCCGCACGGTCGGCATCGAGTACATGCACATCCAGAACCCCGAGGAGCGGGCCTGGATCCAGGCGCGGGTGGAGAAGCCGCACAAGTCGCCCGAGCGTGACGAGCAGCTCAACATCCTGTCCCGGCTCAACACCGCCGAGGCGTTCGAGACGTTCCTGCAGACGAAGTTCGTCGGCCAGAAGCGCTTCTCCCTGGAGGGCGGCGAGTCCCTGATCCCGCTGCTCGACTCGGTGATCAGCGACGCCGCCGACGAGGGCCTCGACGAGGTCGTCATCGGCATGGCCCACCGCGGCCGCCTCAACGTGCTGGCCAACATCGTGGGCAAGTCGTACGCGCAGATCTTCGGCGAGTTCGAGGGCAACATCGACCCGCGCACGGCGCACGGCTCCGGCGACGTGAAGTACCACCTCGGCGCGACGGGCACGTTCACCTCGCCGGGCGGCAAGACCATCACCTCCTCCGTGGTCGCCAACCCCTCCCACCTGGAGGCGGTCGACCCGGTGCTCGAGGGTGTCGTCCGCGCCAAGCAGGACCTCCTGGAGCGCGGCGAGGAGGGCTTCACCGTCCTGCCCGTGCTCATCCACGGCGACGCGGCCTTCGCCGGCCAGGGCGTCGTGGCGGAGACGCTCAACCTGTCGCAGCTGCGCGGCTACCGCACCGGCGGCACCGTGCACGTGGTGGTCAACAACCAGGTGGGCTTCACCACCTCGCCCGCCTCGTCCCGGTCCTCGGTCTACGCGACCGACGTGGCCCGGATGATCCAGGCCCCGATCTTCCACGTCAACGGCGACGACCCCGAGGCCGTGGTGCGCGTGGGCCAGCTGGCCTACGAATACCGCCAGGCGTTCCGCAAGGACGTCGTCATCGACCTCATCTGCTACCGCCGCCGCGGCCACAACGAGGGCGACAACCCGGCCTTCACCCAGCCGCTGATGTACGACCTGATCGACGCCAAGCGCTCGACCCGCAAGCTCTACACCGAGGCGCTGATCGGCCGGGGCGACATCACGGTCGAGGAGGCCGAGCAGGCGCTGCGCGACTACCAGGCCAAGCTGGAGCAGGCGTTCACCGAGACCCGCGAGGCGGCGAAGAAGCCGGCCGAGGCCGCCGCGATGCGGGTGCCGCCGACCGAGGTCGTCAAGTGGTCGCACGCCGACACGGACACCGCGATCAGCGACGAGACGCTCAAGCGCATCGTCGACACCCAGCTCAACCTGCCCGAGGGCTTCACGCCGCACCCGCGCCTGGCGCCGGTGCTGCAGCGCCGCGGCCAGATGGTCGAGACGGACACGATCGACTGGGCGATGGGCGAGACGCTCGCCTACGGCTCGCTGCTGATCGACGGCCACCCGGTGCGCCTGGTCGGCCAGGACTCGCGCCGCGGCACGTTCACGCAGCGCCACGCCGTCCTGGTGGACCGGATGACCGGCGCCGACCACACGCCGCTCAAGACCTTCAACCAGGGCACCACGAAGTTCTACATCTACGACTCGCTGCTGAGCGAGTTCGCGGCGCTCGGCTTCGAGTACGGCTACAGCGTCGTCCGCCCGGACGCCCTGGTCGCCTGGGAGGCGCAGTTCGGCGACTTCGTCAACGGCGCCCAGACGATCATCGACGAGTTCATCTCGTCGGGCGAGCAGAAGTGGGGCCAGAAGTCCTCCGTCGTGCTGCTGCTGCCGCACGGCTTCGAGGGCCAGGGCCCCGACCACTCCTCGGCCCGCATCGAGCGGTTCCTGCAGGTCTGCGCGCTCGACAACATGACGGTCGCGCAGCCCTCGACCCCGGCCAACTACTTCCACCTCCTGCGCTGGCAGGTGGAGTCGCAGCGGCACAAGCCGATGGTGGTCTTCACGCCGAAGTCGCTGCTGCGCCACAAGGCGGCCACGTCCAAGGCGTCCGACTTCACCACGGGCACCTTCCAGCCGGTCCTGGGCGACACGACCGTGGACGCGGCCAAGGTCACCCGGGTCGTGCTCACGTCCGGCAAGCTCTACTACGACCTGGCGGCGGAGCGCGACAAGAAGGGCCGCAACGACGTCGCGATCGTCCGGCTCGAGCGCCTCTACCCGTTCCCGGGTGAGGAGCTGGCCGCCGAGCTGTCCCGCTACGGGTCGCAGGCGGAGCTGATCTGGGCGCAGGACGAGCCGGTCAACATGGGGCCGTGGCCGTACCTGGCGCTCAAGCTGGCCGAGGACCCGGAGACGCTGGGTGGCCGCCCGCTGCGCCGCGTCTCGCGCCGCCCCAACAGCTCGCCGGCGACGGGCTCGCACAACTCGCACGACACCGAGCTCGAGGAGATCCTCCACGAGCTGTTCGGCTGATCCAACACCAGAGTGAGCCCCCGGCCCCGGCTGGGGGCTCACTGCCGTTTCAGGAGGACTTGAGAAAGATGTACTTCACCGATCGGGGGATCGAGGAACTGGTCGAGCGGCGGGGCGAGGAGGAGGTCAGCCTGCTCTGGCTCGGCGAGCGGCTGCGCGAGTTCGTCGACCTCAACCCGGAGTTCGAGATCCCGATCGAGCGGCTGGCCACCTGGCTGGCACGGCTCGACGACGACGAGGACGACTGACCCCACCCCACCGCGGCCCCCTTCCCCGCCACGGCGGCGAGGGGGCCCCGGCGCCGCCACCCGCAAGCGTCCTGCACGATGGGGCCCTCGCCCCCCAGCCCGCCCCAAGGGTCCTGCACGGCGGCCCTCCAGCCCGCCCCCTCCCCCAAGGGACGGCACCTCGACGCGCCAACGCGATACATCTTGAGTTTCCCAAGAACGCGACATATCGTGTTACGTAGGGAGAACATGTCGCCAGAAGGGCGGGGGAACATGCAGCAGTGGACGATCGAGGGCCCAGAACAGCTGACGTTCGGCCAAGTGGAAGCGCTCGACGTGCGCATCGTCGCCGGCCGCCTGGCCGTGCTGGCCAGCGACGGCCCGCCCACAGTCGAGGTGTCCGAGATCGAGTCGGCATCCCCGCTGCTGGTCACGTACGACGAGGACGCCAAGGAGCTCTCCATCACCTACAAGGACCTCACCTGGGACGGCCTCCTCGGCTGGCTCCGGCGCGACCGGCGCAGGACGGTCCTGACGATCACCGTTCCCAAGCACTGCACCGTCAACGCCGGAGTGGTCTCCGCGCCCGCCGTGGTGGCCGGGTTCGAGAGGATGACGCAGGTCAGGAGCGTGTCCGCGGAGATCGTGCTCGACGGCGTCAGCGGCGACGTGAACGCGACGACCGTCTCCGGCCCCGTGGAGAGCCGGGCGATGGACGGCGACCTGGCGTTCAAGAGCGTCTCGGGCGACCTGACCGTGGCCGACGGCACCCCGCGCCGCCTCAAGGCGAACACCGTCTCCGGCCGCATCACGGCGGATCTGGCGCTTCGGCCGACCGGCCATGTGACGCTCAACAGCGTTTCCGGTGACATCCTTGTCAGGCTGCCGGAAAACGTGGAGGCGGACGTCAACGTGAGATCCACCTCCGGCAGGCTGGTCAGCACGTTCCACGAACTGTTCAACTCGAACGGCCCCGGCACGAAGTCGATGTCGGGCAGGCTGGGCGGCGGCATGGCGTCGCTGTCGGCGATCACGGTCTCCGGCGAGGTCGCGCTGCTCAAGGGGGAGAAGGAATGAGCCCTGTCTTCGGTCACGGCCGGCTCCGGCTGTACCTGCTCAAGTTGCTGGAAGAGAGCCCGCGTCACGGCTACGAGGTCATCAGGCTGCTCCAGGACCGCTTCCTCGGCGTCTACTCGCCCTCTCCCGGCACGATCTACCCGCGCCTGGCCCGCCTGGAGGAGGAGGGCCTGGTGACGCACGAGGTGGTCGAGGGCAAGAAGGTGTTCTCGATCACCGACAAGGGCCGCGAGGAGCTGAACGCCCGGCTCGACGAGCTCGACGACCTGGAGCAGGAGATCTCCGCCTCCGTGCGCGACATCGCCCGCGAGGTCAAGGAGGACGTCCGCGACACGGTCAAGTCGTTGCGCGACGAGCTCACGCGGATGGCCAAGGACGTTCGCACGGGGGCCCGGGACGACACCCGGCGGCTCAAGGAGCAGCAGAAGGCGGACTTCAGGCGGCTCAAGGAGCAGCAGAAGCGGCAGTGGATGGAGCACGCCACCCACTGGCAGGACGAGGGCGAGCGGCTCAGCGGGGAGTGGCGCAGGATCTGGTCCGAGGTCTGGGCCACGCTGGGCGGCTCGCCGATGAGCCGCGCCGACCTCGACGCGGAGCTGGGCGAGCTGCTGGCCGACTTCATCGCCGAGGCCCGGCAGGAGGCGTCCGAGGCCCGGCTGACGCCGGAGAAGCTGGCGGAGCTGCGTACGGCGCTCGACGAGACCCGCCGCCGCGTCCGCGACATCCTCGAAGGCTGACCTCCGTTCATGCCGAGCGGAGGTGCCGTTCCGGGCGGCGCGGGCCGCGGGCGGCCTTGCGGGCGTGGTAGGCGATGGGCATGTACCTCAGGCGTTCGGGCAGGCGCGGCGTCAGCACGGCCACCGCGTGCCCGAGGTGCCGCAGCCGCCGCTCCTCCCGCGCCGTCCACGGCAGCCCCAGCTTCCGCCGGATGGCGGGCGGCAACGTACCGACCGTCACGAAGTAGTTGAACTCCCCCGATCCCACTCCCACAGGCGTCCACAGCCGCCGCAACGGTCTCGGCAGCCCGGGCGGCGCCGGCGTGCCGCGCAGGACCGACAGCACGTCGAGCGCCGTCGGGTGCGCCTCCAGCCGGTCGGCCACCATCGCGTCGAAGTACCGCCAGAACGCCTCCAGGTCCGCGGGCATCTCCCGCTCCGGCACCCGCAGGATCGCGCCGAGCTGCCGCGACTCGGCGTAGAGCCGCCGCTCCTGCTCGACGGTGAACGGGGTGCCGAAATAGCGGTTGAGCGCGACGAAGCGCTCGAACAGCGACAGGTGCACCCACGCCCACGCCTCCCCGTTCAGCGCGTGGTAGGGCCTGCCGAGCTCGTCCACCCCGCTGATCTGCCGGTGCAGCCTCCTGAGCCGCGCGCCCTCGGCCGGGCCGTCCGCGCCGCCGTACACCCATTTCTGGATCGAGACGAGCGTGCGGGTGAGCCGCCCCCACGGGTCGTCCTTGTACGTGGAGTGCTCGGCGACGGCCGCACCCACGGCCGGGTGCATCGTCTGCATGACCAGCGCGCTCCCGGCGACGAGCAGATTGCGGTATTCGCCGGTGGTGTCCCAGTGCATCGAACCGGGACCGAAGGGCTGAACCTCCATCATCACGGCCTCCCGGGTGAGACAAGCCCACTCATGCTTGTATCACCCGGAAAGCCGGGAAGTAACCCTTTACTTATTCAGACGGTGAAGACGATCTTTCCGAAGATGTCCCCTTCGGCCATGGCCGCGAACCCGTCCCGCGCCTCCGCCAGCGGCAGCACCCTGTCGACGACGGGCCGTACCCCGGTCTGCTCCAGGAAGACCGCCAGCCGGCCGAGCTGTTCCCGCGTGCCCATCGTGGAGCCGACGACGGACAGCTGCAGGAAGAAGACCCGGTTCAGGTCGGCGGGCGGGACCGCGCCGCTGGTGGCGCCGCTGACGACGATGCGCCCGCCCGGCTTGAGCGACTTGAGCGAATGGTCCCAGGTGGCCTGACCGACGGTCTCCATGACCGCGTCCACCCGCTCGGGCAGCCGCGCGCCCGGCTCGAACACCTGGTCGGCGCCGAGTTCGAGGGCACGCGCGCGCTTCTCCTCGGAGCGGCTGGTGGCCCACACCCGGTAGCCGCCGGCCCGGCCGAGCGCGATCAGCGCGGTGGCGACGCCGCCGCCCGCGCCCTGCACCAGCACGGTGGAGCCGGGCTCGAGCCCGGCCTTGTCGAACAGCATCCGGTACGCGGTCAGCCAGGCCGTGGGCAGGCAGGCGGCGTGCTCGAAGCCGAGCCCGGCCGGCTTGGGCACGAGGTTGCGCCGCGGCACGGCCACCCGCTCGGCGAACGTGCCGTCGTGCACCTCGGACAGCAGCGTGCGCTTGGGATCGAGCGTCTCGTCGGCGCCCGTGCCGATCACGGAGTGCACGATGACCTCGTTGCCGTCCTCGTCCACGCCGGCGGCGTCGCAGCCGAGCACGATCGGCAGCCGGTCCTGCCTGATGCCGACGCCTTTGAGCGTCCACAGGTCGTGATGGTTGAGTGCGGCCGCGCGCACGGAGACGGTTGTCCATCCGTCCGGGACCTTCGGCTCCGGACGCTCGCCGAGCGTCAGCCCGGCGAGTGGGTTGTCGGGGTCGGTCTGTGTGGCGGTTACGGCGAACATGGCCGCACCCTACTTCAGCGTGATCCGAATCCCTTCCAAGGCCCGCTTCCTGAACGACTGTGGCCCCGTGACCGCGACCAGCACATCGCCCCTGCACACCGAGCCGGCCGGCCGCCCGCGCCCCACGATCACACTCGGCATCCCGGCCTTCTTCTTGCAGCCGGGCGTGGGCGCCAGCACGACCATCTCCCCCGCGCCGCCGCCGAACCACAGCTGCGGCCCCAGCGGCTGCCCCTGCGCCGTCTCCCCCGGCCTGGCCAGCCGCACGGGCGACCTGGCCGACAGCACGAGGTAGCCGTCCTTCGTCTCCCTGCCCTTCAGCCCCCGCGCGAGGGCCACCCGCTGGTCGAACGTCAACCCCTGCCCCCGGTCGTACATCGCCAGCCGCCACCGCCCGAACGTGAACAGCAGCACCTGCCCGTAGTAACCGCTGCCCGCCCGGCGGGGCCAGAGGGTGACGTTGGGCGCGTAGTTCCTGATCGCCTGGCCACCCGCGGTCACCTCGAACTCACCGTTGTACGGGGCGGACAACTGCCGATACTGCCCGTCGATCCAGACCCCCTGGTAGGGCCGCGACCCCATGGCGGCAAGACCGAGCTCGGCCGGGTATCGCACCTCGGCCCGCACCCCGTGCGGGAACACCACCTCCATGACCTCCTCACCGCCCTTGGCCGCGGGCCGGACGGTGAGGGCGTTAGGGGCGCTGTCTATCTTGGTGAGGGACCTGATGGGCTCGGAGGTCGGCCCTGCCGGCGGCGCAGGCTCGGGATCCCGGCTGATGAGCAGGCTGACGACAGGGATCAGGAGGAGCGCGAGCACCACCACCAGCCCGACCCACCGGCGGCGACCACGCTCGCCTACCTCGATGACATCGAACCGGTCAACCACGACGGTTCCTAGCCGAGTAGTGCGGGCTTGCGCCCTTTCATCCAGTTCAGTTGAGCGGCGACCGCCAGCGCAAGCCCTGGAACCTGGCGAAATCCTTGTCGCAGGTCACAAATTCACAACCGTGCTCGATGGCGAGTGCGGCGAGATAGGCGTCGGGGATGAGCTTGCCCACGGCGCCGGTTTGCTCGCACAGCTTGACGAAGATCTCCCAGTGTCTCGGGCCGGCGTGCACCACCACCGCATGAGGCTGGTGGCGGACGATCTCGGCAAACGTCCGCGCGGCCTCGAACGAGGTGGGGCGCGGGATACGCGTCGCCACGCGGATGAAGCCATTGAGTGCGAAGTCGCTCACTGCATAGGCCTCGTCGCCATGCAGCATCTCGGTGAGCACGACATGGCACTGCTCGTGGTGCTCCATGTCACGCCGCTGCGCGTTGACGAGGACGTTCGTGTCAAGCATCCGCATGGCAGGTCCTCATAACGCGCTCGATGTCCTCCTGCTCGAGAATCTCCTTGATCTCGGCCCAGGTCAGCTTCGGCCCTGCCGCGGATCCGGAGACGGGTAGCTCGATGCGCGGCCGTTCTGCCAGCTCCGCGGAGCGGTTGAGCAGTTGCCTCAAGGCATCCTCCATCACTGAGTTGAGACTGCGTCCGTTACGTGCCGCGTACGCCTTCGCCTCGTTGAGGAGCGTCTCGTCGATGCGCACCGTTGTCCTCCGCATGACTCCAGCGTCCGCCGCTGACATCAAAATGTCAACTCCAGACAGTAGTCGCACGGTCACGGTCTTTGCATCAACTTTGAGTCACCACGCCGCCACGTTGACCTTCCCGTCAGAGGACACCCGCACCACCTGCCCCACCAGCTCCCGCGACTCCGCGTCCGCCAGCAGCCCGGCCTCCTCCACCACCGCATAGGCCCGCCCGCCCGGCACCTCCACCACCAGCACCCCCCGCTCGGCGGCACCGTCGCGCCCGTGCGCCACCGTGTACCCCGCAACCACCCCCTCCCCCGCACAGACCCCCACCAGAGGCACCTCCTCGGCCACGAACACCGGCGCGGCGCTCCCCAGCCGCCCTCCCGGCTCGCTGGACCACACCGCATACGTGTGCTTGGTCAGATGCATCCCCACCCCGCTCACCAGCCCGTGCCCGGACTGGGCCCGCAGCAGCCCCGCCATGGTCGCCGTGGAGTGCAGGACGTAGTCGCTGGCCGGCCCGCCCGCGTACGGCAGCCCGCCGGTGACCGTGAGCCCGCGCCGATCCAGGGGATCGAGCCCGATCGCGTCGCACGCCTGCCGCAGCGCCACCGCGAAACAGCTGTACAGGTCGAGCGCGTGCATGTCGCCGAGCCCGAGCCCGGACCGCCGGAAAGCGGCCTCCGCCACGTGCGCGATGGCCCGGGAAGACCCGAGTTCGGGCCGCGCGGCCACCTCCCAGGTGTCCTCCCCGTACGCCCACCCGCGCAGGTAGACCCGCCCCTCCGCCGGCACCCCGAGCCGGTCGGCCAGCCGCGAGCTGGCCAGGATGACGGCCGCCGCCTGGTCCACCTCCAGCACGGCCACCGTGTCCCTGGTGTAGGGCCAGCCGACGAAGCGGTCGCCCGTCGCGAGCTCGTCGGGGGTGCGGACGGTCCGGCGCCAGGCGTGCGGGTTCGCAGCGGCCACCTCGGTCATGGGCGCCATCAGCCGGCCCCTGTCGCGCATCTCCTCCGCGATCGTGAGCCCGGACGCCGCCCGCCGCGCCGTCTCCATGATCGCGTAGGTGTGCACCGGCATGAAGAGCCCGTGGGCCAGCGCGTACGGGTGAGGCGGGCGCTCCCACCCGTACGGGGGCTTGGGCACGGCGGGGTGGCTCCACGGGACGTGCTCGCCCGCCCGCCGGTACGCCCGGCGCGTCGCCAGCGCCTCGGCTCCCGTGACCAGCGCGGAGTCCAGGTCACCCGCCGCGATCCTGGCCGCCGCCTCGCCGATGAGCAGCTGCGGGGCCGTACCGCTGACCTTGGAGTACGCACGGTGCCGCGGCGTCGCCCCGAGACGCTCGGCGAGGCGGCCGACCGGCGAGTCGTACTGCCACGAGTCCGTGTGGACGATCTGGATCGAGTCCAGCCGCTCGACGGGGAGCCGGGCGTCCTCGGCGGCCGCGCGCGCCGTCTCCTCCCACAGATCGAGCGGTTCCGGGCCGGGCTGCTCGCGAATGGTGCGTTGTGCGATGCCGATGAGACAGGGGGTGCGAGGATCCATGAATCCATCTAACCAGAACAAGATTCGGTTGATAAGGAGTGGCATTTGATAATGCCTGTTACCGCTGTTGCGCGAGACAAAAAACGGGCGGCGTGACCTGCGGGGATGCCAATCATGAATACATGCGGTTTCGCTATTTCTATAACGGAATGGAACCGGGCCATGCTTTTTCGCGTCGTTTCATGGCCATCCCCTTGCGCCATTCATTAGCGTTCCGATCGTTTTCCTGGCCCACCGGGGCGCAGTACCCCGCTCTGGGCCGCCGAAAGCCGAAAGGAGCTCCATGTTTTCCCGAGCAAGGCGCATCGCGTTCCCGCTCGCCGGCCTGATGGCCGTCGGGCTGGCCGCGGGCATGGTCGGCGGCACCCCGGCCAACGCCCAAGCACCCTCCGACGTCGTGTCCCAGAACTCCGCCACCCCCGCCGAGCAGGCGGTCCAGTTCTGGACCCCCGACCGCGTCAAGCTGGCCACCGACTACGACGCCGGCCTCGACCTGACCTCCAAGGGCGTCAAGGGCAGCAACGACGCACCTGACGGCCCTCCGGGATCCGTCCCGCCGATCGGCGAGGAGAAGACGAAGGCCAAGAAGAGCAAGCACGTCAATCTGCCCAACACGGTCGGCCGCGTGTTCTTCACGCTGCCCAAGGCCGACCCGCGCGACCCGAGAAGCTGGCGGTACTGCTCGGCCAGCTCGGTCCAAGGCAAATACCGCAACCTCGTGGCGACCTCGGCCCACTGCGTCTACGACACCAGCAAGAACACCTTCTACGACAACTGGATCTTCATTCCGTCGTACTGGGACGGCAACAATGTCTGGGAGGGCAAGGCGCCCTACGGCATTTACGCCGCCAAGACGTTCAACGCGCACGACGACTTCGTGGTGAAGGAGGACTACGACTTCGACTACGCGTTCGTCAACGTCTACAACGGCATCAAGGTCAACTGGGAGAAGGTCGGCAACCGCTGGCAGTGGACGGTCAAGAACGTCGGCCGCCTCGGTGACAACGTCGGCGGCCAGGGCTTCACCTGGAACAGGAGCACGAAGCTGGACGTGTTCTCGTTCGGGTACCCGGCGGGCGAGCACCCCGACGGCGACAAGCCGTACACCGGCCGCACGATGAAGTACTGCTTCGGCAAGACCCGGCCGATGCCCGAGGCCAGGAAGTACAACCTGCAGGAGCACATCGGCTTCAAGTGCTCCTTCACCGCCGGCGCGAGCGGCGGGCCGTTCATCTACAACTACAAGAGCGCGTCGCGCACCGGCTACCTGGTCGGCGTCAACAGCGTCGCGTGGGACACCGACGCCAACGACCGCTACGACTACATCTCGTCCCCGTACTTCAACACCGACACGTACAAGGTCTACAAGGCCGCGGCCAACCGCTGGACCGGCAACTTCCGCTGATCGAGGTGGCTTCCGAGGCCCCGGTTCCCCTGGGAACCGGGGTCTTCCACTGAGGCGTACATCACTGGAACGGGCGCGGAATGAGTGGAATTCAACAAGCGCCTACACCCACTCCGACCTGCGGAAACACCTCTTACCAATGATCATTTAGAGATCTGTCTGACGATGTCCTTATAGTGCACAGAGCACTCTTGATCAGGTAACGAATCTCTATCCTGGCTGCAATACCACCAGTACATCTGGAAAAATCCACCCTTACGACCCCAAGAAAGGTTAATTCATGATCCCCCGGGCCAGGCACTTGGTGGCGGCTGCGCTCAGCAGCGCGCTGCTGATGGCGCCTGCCTTCACGGGGACCGCGAACGCCGCGCTCGACAGCAACGCCGCGCTCGACAGCAGGGTCTTCGCCGTCTCGCTGGCCAAGACCGCGGTGGACGTCAAGCGGGTCGCCGACTACTGGACACCCGACCAGCTCAAGCAGGCCGACAGCTACAGCCCCGCGACGCCCGGCACCCAGGCCGCCACCCCGGCGCCGTCGACCTCCGCGCAGGCCTCCAACCCCGCCACGCAGGCCGCGACCACCGTCACGCGGGCCGTCGCCGCGCAGGCCGTGTCGCCGGTGCTGCCGCGCAAGGGCTCGGTCGCCAGGACCATGGGCAAGGTCTTCTTCCGGTTCGGGGAGAAGGAGTACTGGTGCTCCGCCAGTGCGGTCGCCGCCGGAAACCGCAGCGTCGCCGCGACGGCCGGGCACTGCGCTTACGACCCACGACAGGCCAAGGCTGCCGACTACTGGATCTTCGTCCCCAACCCCGGGCCCAACGGCGAGACGCCTGACGGCATCTACGTGGGCTCCTCGATCAGCATGCACGAGGACTGGTCGGGCAAGGGCGACTACGACTTCGACTACGCGTTCGTGACCGTGCACCGCGGCTTCAGGTGGGAGGCCAAGGACGGCCGCTACGTCATGAGGGACGTGGGCCGGCTCCAGGACAACGTGGGCGGCCAGGGCATCGAGCTGAACAAGAAGCCGACCACGTACACGGTGGCCGCGTTCGGCTACCCGGCGGGCGCGCAGCCCGACGGCACCCGCCCGTTCGACGGCAAGCGCCTGGAGATGTGCAAGGAAGGCCCCACCCGCTGGACCTCCGCCGTCAGCCTCGACCTGCAGAAGGGCGTGCAGCTGCTCAACTGCGACTTCAGCCCGGGCGCGAGCGGCGGCCCATGGCTGATCGGCTTCAACAAGGATCGCTGGACCGGCTACCTCAACGGCGTCAACAGCCTGACCTGGAACAGAGACGCGAAGGGCTGGTACGACGCGGTGTCGTCCCCGTACTTCGACACCACCGCCGGAGCGGTCTACCGACGCGCCGCCGCGCAGACCACTCCGTCAAATGTGACCTAAATCACTGCAACCGTCCGGTCACTGCTGGTGATCAGCGCATCCTTTGTCTCAGCAAGGTCACGATGCCCTGTTGGAGCGCTGACATGATCTACCCGAAATTCACATGAGCATTGTCAAACCGGTAAGTTCCGGGCTGTCCGTTTGCTGAGTTATGGAGGTGCACCAGGCGCCTCATGTCAGCGCAACCTGGAGTTACCTTGAAGCGAATCCTGCTGCCCGCCGGCGGTGCCGTCCTCGCGACCGGCCTGCTCGCCGTAGGTCTGACCGGTACGGCCCAGGCCGAGGGCGACGTCTCCCACGACCCGATGGCCAACAACACCGCCGAGGCCGCCTCCGTCGCCTCCTTCTGGCTCGCCTCGAACGGAGCCGCGCTCCGGCAGGCGACCCAGTACACCTGGGACGCGAACGACGTTCGGAAGGTCGTCTCCAAGGGCGGCTACACCCCCGACGGCAAGCCCGGCACCACGGCTCCGACCGGTGAGACGAAGTCGAGCGGCGCCAAGGCCCAGAACGTGAACATCCCCAAGACCATCGGCAAGGTCTTCTTCGTCGACGGCTCCGGCAAGTTCCGCTGGTGCTCGGCCACCTCCATCCAGTCGAACTACCGCAACCTGGTCTCCACGGCCGGCCACTGCGTCTACGACACGGACAGCAACAAGGCGCTCCTCGACAACTGGGTCTTCGTCCCCGGCTACTACCAGGGCAAGACCCCGTGGGGCATCTACGTGGGCAAGCAGGCCTTCACCCACTATGACTTCGACACGTACGAGGACTGGGACCGCGACTACGCGTTCGTCACCGTCTACAACGGCATCCAGTTCAACGGCGTGAAGCAGGTGGACCGCAAGGACTACCAGAGCTTCACCGGCCCGAAGCGCGCGTGGGGCGGCCGCTACTACATCCTGCTGTCCAAGGACGCCGGTCGCCTCGGCGACAACGTCGGCGGCCAGGGCTTCTCCTGGAACCAGCCCACCGGCAAGCCGGTCCGTGCCTTCGGCTACCCGGCCGCTCCGCACCCGGACGGCAACAAGCCGTACAGCGGCGTCACGCCGAAGAACTGCTACGGCACGACCACCGCCAAGGCGGTCGGCGCCTCCTGGCTCAAGATCGAGGAGCACATCGGCCTCAAGTGCGCCGTGACCCCCGGTTACGACGGCGGCCCCTGGCTCCAGAACTACAGCAACGGCAAGCGCCTCGGTTACGTGAACGGTGTGACGAGCACCTTCGCCGACCAGGACGGTAACGACCGCGTCGACTACATCACCTCGCCCTACTTCGACGGCGAGACGGCCGCGGTCTACAACGCGGCCAAGAACGTGTGGTCGGGCAAGATCGTCGGCCCGAACGGCGAGCTGTACAAGTAAGCCCTTCCAGGGGATAGCCGAGGGTCTCGGTATTCCGAGGCCCTCGCCTCATCTTTTGTCGGGGCACTTCCGAAGACGAAGATCTTTTTTGGATCTGCTGACACAGAGTGTTTACCTTGTCACGATGGGCACATGCATCGTGGCGATCTGACGAACGCCGAATGGGCACGGCTGGCATCGCTGCTACCCCCCGGCGACACGCTTGGAGACCGGTGGGACGAGCACCGGATGATGATCAACGGGGCGCTCTACCAAGCCAGGACCGGTCTGCGATGGCGTCATCTGCCCGGGCGGTTCGGCTGCTGGGTGACCATCTACCGGCACCACCGCCACTGGACGGCCGACGGCACCTGGCGACGACTGCTGAGAGCGATCGAGACCGCCCAGGACGACACGACCACCGATGACGGCGCCGCACCGCCACAACGCCCCGTGCCGGCCCACCACCCGCGACACGAAGCCCTCGCCCGCGATCCGGTGCTGCTGAGCCTGCGCACCCACCTGGCGGCAGTCGTCCGCCAGAGGGACATCTAAGCCACACCTGGCGAACCGACCCGTTCGCCCTTCCTCCGACGGCCGAGGAGCACCCCTCCAACTCCTCGCCCGCCATCACGCACACTGAGGCGCTCAAGGGCGCCCCAGTCCACATAGGCCAGGCGCGGGGGTGTCTCCCCTACGACCCCACGCCTGGCGCTCCACAGCCGTCCTCGCCGCCCCTCCTCCCGGCGAGGACGGCTTCTTTTTGGCCCCTATAACCCGAACCTGAAGATCACCTGTGAGGATTGGAGCGAGTTAGACGGATTAGGCGCCAATCCGGTTCCTGTGATCTGAGTCACGTTTCGTCGGCTACGTTATGTGGCGAACAGCTAACGGCACACGGGTCCCATCTGCCACAACCCGTCCATACCCAGCGAAAACGTAACTATCCAATCACCGCGCGCGAAGATCTCTGACAGATAACAGCACGGTAACGGCGGTAGGAGCGCCTACCGGATCGCCCAAACCGGGTTCCACCTGCGGAGATCACCACGCTATGTTCCTTGCTATCCCTTTACTGACGCATGGGACGCATGTTGCGACCCACGACAGAGCAAGGAGCAGTTCCCTTGAAGCGCATCCTCATCCCCGCCGGTGGCGCCATCATGGCTACCGGCCTTCTGGCTGCCGGCCTGGCCGGCACCGCCCAGGCCGCCAGCGACGTCGCCAGTGACCCGATGGCGGCGAGTGCGGCGAACGCCAAGGCCATTGCCGAGTTCTGGGCTGACAACAACGGTGCTGCCCTCCGGGCCGCCAAGGAGTCCAACGTCTGGGACAAGGGCGACATCGCCAAGCTGCAGAGCAAGGGCGGCTACAGCGCCGACACCAAGCCCGGCTCGACGGCTCCGATCGGCCAGGAAAAGAAGACGACCGTCAAGGTCCAGAACGTCAACATGCCGAAGACCATCGGCAAGGTGTTCTTCGTCAACAGCAAGGGCGAGAAGAAGTGGTGCTCCGCCACTTCGATCCAGTCCCAGTACCGCAACCTGGTCGCCACGGCCGGTCACTGCGTGTACGACACGGCCACCAACTCGGACGTCATGTCCAAGTGGGTCTTCGTCCCCGGTTACTACCAGGGCAAGTCCCCTTGGGGCATCTACGTGGGTAAGCAGGCCTTCACCCACTACGACTTCGACGTGTACGAGGACTGGGACCGCGACTACGCGTTCGTCACCGTGTACAACGGTGTCCAGCTCGGCAACGGTACGCCCAAGAAGGTCACCAAGGCCGAGTGGGACAAGTTCCAGGGCGTCAAGGACGCCAAGGACGAGCAGATCACCCAGGCCGAGTACCAGAAGTGCAAGGACCTCAACGGCGGCGAGACGCCGGACTGCTGGGCCAAGGCGACCGACTTCGACGACCTGGTCGGCCCCGACTACGCGGGCGCGATCAAGGTTCTGAAGGAAGTCTCCAAGGAGCAGTACGACGCCGCGCCCACCGGCAAGAAGAACGGCGCCAAGGCGGAGCAGGCGACCGTCACCGAGAACGTCACCGAGTCGCAGTACAAGGGCTACAACGGGCCTGGCTACAAGAAGATCGATGACAAGGGTAACTTCACCATCACCCACACCTTCCTCAAGTACTGGGTGAAGCGGACCACTGAGGTCAAGTACTACAGGACGACGTTCTTCATCGTCGATGGCTACGTCAAGGACGCCGGCCGTCTCGGTGACAACGTCGGCGGCCAGGGCTTCGCCTGGAACCAGCCCACCGGCAAGCCCGTCCGCGTGTTCGGCTACCCGGCCGCTCCGCACCCCGACGGCAACAAGAACTACACCGGCGTGACTCCGAAGTGGTGCTACGGCAACACCACGAAGAAGCTGGTCGGTTCGGCTGCCAAGAAGATCGAGGAGCACGTGGCCCTCAAGTGCGCCTTCACCGAGGGCGCCGACGGTGGTCCGTGGCTGTACAAGTACAGCAACTCCAAGCGTCTCGGTTACCTGAACGGTGTCGTGAGCACCTTCAACGACCAGGACGGCAACGGTCGCGTGGACTACATCTCCTCGCCGTACTTCGACGGTGAGACCAACGTGGTCTACAAGGCCGCTGCGGTCGCGTGGTCCGGCAAGATTGTCTAAGGTGACGGACAGCGACCGGTCTTAGACCGTTCGTATAACCGTTTCCTCCGAAGGGCCCGGCATCCTGCCGGGCCCTTCTGCGTTCCCGCCAAAAGTGAAGGGCCGTTGGACGCATGGGGCGCCCATACGGTGCCATCAATCCAATGTGATCTGCATCACATCGACTCTTCGACCGCGATCGAAGGGACACTCGGACCCCGCGAACCGCTCTGACAACTCCCTTATGTTGATCAGGGCAAACGGTCCCGAAGCGAGCTTTCCTCGACTCCTGCGCATCAGCCGTTTAAACATCACAGAACGGTCACGCCCGTCTTGTCGCCTCTTTTCCTGTCAAAGCGGCTACCCGCGAGCAAGATCCACACTGTATGTTCCTGGCTATCCCTTTACTGACGCATGGGACGCAAGAGGCGTTCCACGACAGCGCAAGGAGTTTCCATGAAGCGCATCCTCCTCCCGGCCGGTGGCGCCATTCTGGCCACTGGTCTGCTGGCTGCTGGTCTGGCTGGCACCGCCCAGGCTCAGGCCGACAACACCGTCGCTAGCGACCCGCTCGCCAAGACGGCGGCCCAGGCGGCCGAGACCCTGGACTTCTGGACCAAGTCCAACAACGCGGCCCTGAGGGGCGCCGTGGCGTTCACGCCCGACGCTCTCGAGGTCTCGAAGATCTCCTCCAAGGGTGGGTATACGAACGACACCAAGCCTGGGTCGACCGCCCCCATCGGCGAGGAGAAGAAGGCCACCGTCAAGGTTCAGAACGTGAACCTGCCGAAGACCATCGGTAAGGTTTTCTTCGAGGGCCGCGACGGCAAGCTGTACTGGTGCTCCGGTACCTCGATCCAGTCGCAGTACCGCAACCTGGTCGCCACGGCCGGTCACTGCGTGTACGACCTGGCTGCGAACGACGAGGTCGTGTCCCGCTGGGTCTTCGTCCCCGGTTACTACCAGGGCAAGGCTCCTTGGGGCGTCTACGTGGGTAAGCAGGCCTTCACCCACTACGACTTCGACGTGTACGAGGACCTCGACCGCGACTACGCCTTCGTTACCGTCTACGACGGCATCGGCGGCACGCTCAACAAGCCGAAGCAGGTCAAGAAGGCCGAGTACGACGCCTACCAGGGTGAGAAGTTCGGCAAGGACATCGAGATCTCTGCGGCCGACTACCAGAAGTGCAAGGACCTGAACGGCGGCGAGACGCCGGACTGCTGGGCCAAGACCACCGAGTTCGGTGACGTTGTCGGCCCGGACTACGCCGGCGGCGTCAAGGTTCTGAAGGAAGTCTCCAAGGAGCAGTACGACGCTGCCCCCTCGGGCCAGGTCAACGGCGGCAAGGCCATCAACGCCACCACCGTCGAGAACGTGACCGAGTCGCAGTACAACGCCTACAGCGGCCCTGGTTACAAGATCAAGGACGCTAAGGGCAACTACACCATCACCCACTACTACCTCAAGTACTGGGTGAAGAAGACGACCGAGGTCAAGTACTTCCGGACCGAGTTCTACATCGTCGTCCACGAGGTCAAGAGCGTTGGTCGCCTCGGCGACAACGTTGGCGGCCAGGGCTTCGCGTGGAACCAGCCGCGTGGCAAGTACGTGCGGACCTTCGGTTACCCGCAGGGCGCTCACCCCGACGGCAACAAGCCCTTCACCGGTGTCACGCCGAAGTGGATCTACGGCAAGACTGCCACCAACTACGTCGTGGTGCCGAAGTACAAGGTCGAGGAGCAGGTCGGTCTGAAGGGCACCGTGACCGGTGGCTACGACGGCGGCCCGTGGCTGTACAAGTACAGCAACGCCAAGCGTCTCGGCTACGTCAACGGTGTCACCAGCCTCATCGCTGACACCGACGGCAACAACCGGTACGACACGATCACGTCGCCGTACTTCGACGGTGAGACCAACGTCGTCTACAAGGCCGCTGCGGCTGCGTGGAGCGGCAAGCTCATCCCGTAGTTCGCTGCGGATCGGAACGAAGACTTGTTCGTCGTTCTCTAGCAATACCGAAGGGCTCGGCATCCTGCCGGGCCCTTCGGCCTTTTTGCTGAGAAATCTGGCAACCACCCTTACCAGGGTGACTAAAGGGTCGATAGTGTCTTTACACCCTTTTTGACAACTGTGGAGCCTCCCTTGAAGCGCCTGCTCATCCCCCTAGCCGCCGCCTGCCTGAGTGCCGCCGCGCTCGCCGTCCCAGCCACCGCCGCACCGAGCTGGGCCACCGACAATCTCGCGCCCAAGCCGGCCGACGCGTACGGCGACGCCTTCTTCTGGCTCGACTCCAACGGAGCCGCCCTGCGCAAGGCCACCCAGTACAACCTGGACGCCAAGAACGTCTCCAAGCTGGTGTCGACGGGCAGCAACGGCGCCCCTGACGGCAAGCCGGGCATGACCGGACCGACCACCGCCCCCAAGGCGACGCTGTCCAAGAACATCAACCTGCCCAAGACCATCGGCAAGGTGTTCTTCCTCGACAAGTCCGGCCAGTACCGCTGGTGCTCGGCCACGTCCATCCAGTCCAGGAACCGCAACCTGGTCGCCACCGCGGGCCACTGCGTCTTCGCGAACGGCAAGGACGACGTCTACGACAAGTGGATCTTCGTGCCCGGCTACTACCAGGGCAAGGCCCCCTTCGGGGTCTACGCGGGCGCCTACGCCTTCACAGCGTACGACCTGGACACCTACGACGACTACGACGGCGACTTCGCGTTCGTGGCGGTGCACAACGGCTTCGCGCTTGCGGGCGAGAAGCAGGTGTCCAAGGCCGACTACGACAAGTGGCTCGGTGACAAATGGGCCAAGGACGCCGAGATCACCCCGGCCGAGTACCTCAAGTGCGTTGCCCTGCATGGTGGCGAGACGCCCGACTGCTGGGCAAAGCTCTCCACGATCACCGACGTGGTCGGCCCCGACTACACGGGTGGCAAGAAGCGCGCGTTCAAGGAAGTCTCCAAGGAGGAGTACGACAAGGCTCCGGCCGGCGACGGCAACGGCGCCAAGGAACCGGCCAAGGGTGTCATCGACCAGGTGACCCAGTCGGAGTACAACGCGTACAAGGGTCCCGGCTACAAGAAGATCGACGCTGCCGGCAACTACACGATCACCCACTACTTCCTCGGGTACTGGGTCAAGGAAGCCTCGAAGACCCTGTTCTACAAGACGGTCTTCACTGTTGGCATCGCCAAGGACATGGGCCGGCTCGGTGACGTCGTCGGTGGGCAGGGTGTGGCCTGGAACCAGCCCCTCGGCCAGCCGGTGACCGTCTTCGGCTACCCCTCGGCCCCGCACCCCGACGGCGACCGCCCGTTCACCGGCGTGACGCCGAAGTGGTGCTCCGGCAAGACCGCCACCAAGAGCTACCAGGTCAACACGTTCAAGGTCGAGACGCACCAGTTGCTCAAGTGCTCCATGACCGCCGGCGCCGACGGCGGCCCCTGGCTCATGAAGTACGACAACAACAAGCGCACCGGCTACGTCAACGGCGTGACCAGCCTGTTCCACGACAACGACGGCAACGGCCGGGTCGACTACATCAGCTCGGCGATCTTCGACGGTGAGGTGGCCGACGTGTACAACAAGGCCAACTACGCGGAGACCAAGAAGATCGTCGGCCCGAACGGCGAGCTTCTCCAGTAGACGACAGCACGTAGACGGCAACACGAAGAACGGCCCGGGTGACAAGCACCCGGGCCGTTTTCGCGTCATACCGGCGTCATACCGGCGTGAGCTCCCGCGTCCGTTCGCGCAGCGCCAGCACGGCCCGCTCGTTCTTGTACGGCTCCAACCGCCGCCGCAGGTCGGCCGCGTACGACCGCGACCGGGTCGACTGCAGCTCCCCCGCCAGCGCGAAAGCGGTGCCCGCGACCGAGCACGCCTCCTCCAGCTCCCCGCACTGCAGCAGCCCGGCGGCCAGCAGCGACAGGTTGAACATCCGTCCGCGGACGTAGCGGGAGTCCATGTCGAGCGAGCGCCGGGCCTGTCGCACGGCCCGCTCCCCCTCCCCCAGGTCACGGAAGCAGTGGGCGAACTTCGCCGACAGGTAGGCCTCGTCGAAGTAGCTGAGCCAGACCGGCTCGTCGTCGGGCTTACGGGCGTCGAAGGCGGACTCCGCCTCGTGCAGGGAGACCCCGCAGGAGCGGGCGTCGCCCAGGCCGGCGTGGGCGTGGGCCTCCAGGACGTGAGCGGAGGCGAGGAGCGTGTGCACACCGGCGCGGCGGGCCGCCATCTGGGCGGAGCGGGCCAGGTCGAGGGCGTGGGAGGGCTGGCCCATGTAGATGGCCTGGTGGGCCATGCCGGCCAGGATCTCGCCGCCCAGGGTGTGGTCGTCGGCGCTCCTGGCCAGGCGGAGCGCCTGGATGAGGTAGCGCTGGGCGAGACCGTGCTGCTCCATGTCGTACGCCATCCAGCCGGCCAGGCGGGTCAGCTCGGCGGCCGCGGCGGCCAGGCGGCGGCCGGTGGATTCGCCGTACAGGCCGTCCTTGAGCAGTGGCGAGACGGCGGTGTCCAGATATTTGACCACGGACGAGCGGACCCGGCCGCTGCCGAAACGGTTGTCGAGCTCACCGAACGATCGGGTGACCTCATGGATGGCGGCGATGTCGGCGCGGCCCACCCGACGCCCGCCCGTGCCGCTCAGCTGTCCCCCGGGTGGGGACGTCAGCCAGCGGATGGCTCCCACGGAGCCCGCTCCTATCGCGAAGGTCGAGTCGATCAGGAACCTCCGCCTCTCCACGTCGGCCCGCCATAGCGCAGTCACGGTCGCGACCCCCTCCTGCCACGTGTGCGTGAACTCCTGACCGAGATCGAGGGGTGTGAGGATCGCCGGCATGCCCAGGTCCTCCGAGGTAACCGGTCGGCCCAGCCGCATCGCGAAGATCTCCGCGAGCAGGTAGGGCACCGGGTCACGTGGCCTCTGACCACCGATCCAGCGCAACACGGAGCTGTGGTCGTATTTGAGGCCCGGAGTGCCACGGGCGGCTCCCCAATCGTTCAGGCACCTGGCCAGTCCTTTGTGGGAGAAGCCCGCTTCCGCGATGAGCTGCTGAAGCAGTCGGTTCGGCTCGCGTTCCATCGCTCTCCTCGTCACAGGAGTTGGGCGCCCACACCTTACAGAGAGCTACTGTTATAGCACCTTGAGTAAAGGTTTCAGGGCGGTTCTTAAAGAGACCACCAACTCCACGACGAAACGGGGGCCTCCCTGATCCAAGGAGGCCCCCGTACGAGGAGGTCAGACGCGGGCGACGCCGTCCGCGCGGGCCTGGGCCGCGACCGCGGCGGTCACGGCGGGCGCGACGCGCTCGTCGAACGGGCTCGGGATGACGTACGTCGCCGAGAGGTCGTCGCCGACGACGCCGGCCAGCGCGTTGGCGGCGGCCACCTTCATGTTCTCGGTGATGGCGGACGCGCGCACGTCGAGGGCGCCCCTGAAGACGCCGGGGAAGGCCAGCACGTTGTTGATCTGGTTGGGGAAGTCGGAGCGGCCGGTGGCCACGACCTTGGCGTGCCGGGCGGCCACCTCGGGGTGGACCTCGGGGGTGGGGTTGGACAGGGCGAAGACGATGGCGTCGGGCGCCATGGAGGCGATGGCCGCCTCGGACACGGTCGACCCGGACAGCCCGACGAACACGTCGGCGCCCGCCAGCGCGTCCTCCGTCGAGCCGGTGTGGCCGGCGCGGTTGGTGTCGCGCGCGAGGGCCTCCTTGACGGGGTTGAGCCCCTCGCGGCCCGCGTAGATCATGCCCTTGGAGTCGGCGACCGCGATGTCGCCGATGCCCGCCTCCAGGAGGATGCGGGAGACCGCGACGCCGGACGCGCCCGCCCCGGCCACGACGGCGCGCAGGTCGCCGAGCGAGCGCCCGGTCAGGCGGGCGGCGTTCTGGAGCGCGGCGAGCACCACGATGGCGGTGCCGTGCTGGTCGTCGTGGAAGACGGGGATGTCGAGCAGCTCCCGGAGCCGGTCCTCGACCTCGAAGCAGCGCGGGGCGCTGATGTCCTCGAGGTTGATGCCGCCGAACGACGGCGCGAGGCGCACGACGGTCTCGACGAGCGCGTCGACGTCGGTGCAGTCGAGGCAGATGGGGACGGCGTCGACGTTCGCGAACTGCTTGAACAGCAGCGCCTTGCCCTCCATGACCGGCATGGCGGCCGAGGGGCCGATGTCGCCCAGGCCGAGCACGGCGGTGCCGTCGGAGACGACGGCCACCACGTTGGAGACCCAGGTGTAGTCGTTGACCAGCGCGGGCGTCTCGGCGATGGCGGTGCAGACCCGGGCGACGCCGGGCGTGTAGGCGAGGGAGAGATCGTCCGCGTCGCGGACGGGAACGGTGGAGCGGACCTCGAGCTTGCCTCCGCGGTGCAGCGCGAAGGCCGGATCGAGATCGAGTTGCTCGACGGGAACGGAAGCAGAAGCGGGCGTGACAGCCACAGCGACCCCTGTAGTCATCGGGAGCGGAAGAAACCTTCGGCGGGCGAGCGCGAGCGGGCTGGCCTCGGTAGCTGCCAGGATCCCCTCGTCGGTCGTCTCAGAGGGGTACGGGGGTCACCCGTCTCCCTATCGTGCCACATGGTGAGATGGACTCGGTGTCAGTGCCGACGCCGTTCCGTTGACGCATCGTTAAATGTCTGATGGCTGACCGGTGCAAAACCCCATTTAAACTGCACAAAACGCAAGTTTCCTGGCTTTTCACATCGAGGAGGCCGTACATGGCCCTCAGCCCCAAGGGCCGCCGTGGCTATGCCGCCGGCGTGCTCGCGTTGACCGCCGCACTGGCGCTGACCGCGTGCGGGAGCGGTGGCAACAGCTCGAGCTCCGCCACGACCGGCGCGAGCGCCTCCGCAGCCGGCGGTGTTCAGCTGGTGCAGCCTGGCAAGCTCACAGTCTGTACGAACATCCCGTACGAGCCGTTCCAGTTCAAGGACGCGAGCGGCAAGATCGTCGGTTTCGACGTCGACATCGTCGACCTTGTCGCGAAGAAGCTGGGCGTGACCCAGGAGATCGTGGACATCGACTTCGCGGTGATCAAGAGCGGCGCCGCCATGGCGGCCAAGAAGTGCGACCTGGCCGCCGCCGGCATGACGATCACGCCGGAGCGCAAGGCGAACATCGACTTCTCCGACCCGTACTTCGACGCCACCCAGGCGCTGCTCGCCAAGAAGGGCACCGGGGCGACGTCGCTGGCCGACGTCAAGGCCAAGAACCTCAAGCTGGGCGCCCAGGCCAGCACCACGGGCCTCGACTACGTCAAGAAGCAGGGTTTCGACCCGACCGAGTACGCCGACTCCGCCAAGGAGCTGCTGGCCCTGCAGGCCGGTCAGGCCGACGTGATCGTCCAGGACCTCCCCGTGGTCCTCACCTGGCTGAAGAAGCCGGAGGTCGCCGCGAAGTTCGAGCTGATCGGCAGCCTGGACACCGGCGAGCAGTACGGCCTCGGCCTGAAGAAGAACGCCGACCCGGTGCTGCTCAAGACGATCAATGAAGAGATCGCCAAGGCCAAGCAAGACGGCACCTACGAGAAGATCTACGTGAAGTGGTTCGGCAAGAAGCCCGGCGAGCTGGGCTGATCCATGGCCGACCAGCCGAAGACGGCTGAGCCCGCACGCGCCGGGCTCAGCCCTCGGAAGAAGCAGCAGATCAGCCGCGGCATCCAGTACGCCGTCCTGGTCGTCGTGCTCCTCCTCCTCGTCCTTTACGCGGACTGGGGCAGCCTCGCCCAGAACTTCGCCAAGCCCGACGTGGCGAAGGAGACGCTGCCGGAACTGTTCACCATCGCGCTGCGGAACACGGTCATCTACACGGTCACCGGATTCGTCCTCGCCTTCCTCGTGGGACTGCTGCTCGCGCTCATGCGGCTGTCACCGGTCCGGCCCTACCGGTGGATCGCGATCGTCTACATCGAGATCTTCCGTGGCCTGCCCGCGCTGCTGATCTTCATCATGATCACCTTCTTGCCACTGGCGCTGCCGGGCTTCCAGGTGCCTTTCGGCACATACGGCCAGGTCGCCCTCGGGCTCGGGGCGATCGGCGCGGCCTACCAGGCGGAGGTGTTCCGCGCGGGGCTGCAGGCCGTGCCCAAGGGGCAGGTCGAGGCCGCCAGATCGCTGGGCATGTCCGCCACCCGCGCCCAGTTCACCGTGGTGATCCCGCAGGCCCTCCGCATGGTCATCCCGCCGACCACCAACCAGTTCGTGGCCCTGCTCAAGGACTCCTCGCTGGTGCTGTTCCTCGGCGTGTCCAGCGAGTATGTCGAGCTCGCCAAGTTCGGCAACGACCTGGCCTCCCAGCACTCCAACGCCACGCCCATCATGGTCTCCGGTCTGACGTACCTGATCGTCACGATCCCGCTGGGATATCTGGCGACCCGGCTGGAGGGACGTAAGGGGAGGAACCGATGACGCACGCGATCGAGATCGCGGACCTGCACAAGCACTTCGGCAGGAACGAGGTGCTCAAGGGTATCCACATGACCGTCGACCCCGGCCAGGTCGTCTGCGTCATCGGGCCGTCTGGCTCCGGCAAGTCCACCCTGCTGCGCTGCGTGAACCTGCTGGAGGTGCCCACCAAGGGCAAGGTGTTCGTGGAGGGCGTCGAGCTCACCGACCCCGATGTGGACATCGACGCCGTACGCCGCCGCATCGGCATGGTCTTCCAGCAGTTCAACCTGTTCCCGCACATGACCGCGCTGCAGAACGTGATGATCGCCCAGCAGCGGGTGCTGAAGCGGGGCAAGAAGGAAGCCGAGGTCGTCGCCAGGGAGAACCTGGACAAGGTCGGCGTCGGCGCCAAGTGCGACGCCTACCCGGCGCAGCTCTCGGGCGGCCAGCAGCAGCGGGTGGCGATCGCCCGGGCGCTGGCCATGAACCCGGACCTGATGCTGTTCGACGAGCCCACCTCGGCGCTCGACCCCGAGCTGGTGGGAGACGTGCTCACCGTCATGCGGAAGCTGGCGGAGGAGGGCATGACCATGCTGGTGGTCACCCATGAGATGGGGTTCGCGCGGCAGGTGGCCGACCGGGTGGTGTTCATGGACGGCGGCGTGATCGTCGAGGACGGCGAGCCGGCGCAGGTGATCGGCGACCCGCAGCAGGAACGCACGCGCGCCTTCCTCCACCGGGTCCTGCACCCCGAGGAGTAAGCCCGGCAGGCACGGCGGGGAGCTCCGTACCACCGTACGGAGCGCCCCGCCCACCGGACTCAGCGCCCCATGTACGCCTCGAAGCGCTGCCCCAGGGCCCTCTTTACCCGGCGGCACGCACGGCCCCTGAAACGCCTTCTCAGCCGCGCCTGACCGCACTCCCCGCCGGAAGACCCGGCCCCGATCGGCGTGGCCCGTGATGTAATACACCCGCATGGACCTCACCTCTTACGCCGAGTGGGCCGTCCGGCTGGTCAACGATCCCGACCCGCCGCCGGAGCTGAGGCCGCTGCGCGACGAGCTGGCCGCCGCCTTCGACGAGGCCGACGACGAACGGGCCGTGGCCGCGCGGCTCAACGCCCTGCTCGTGCGCTATCCCGTACGCCCCCAGCTCACCGACCACGACGGCGGGGGCTGGCACCTCCACCTGGCCGAGGACTCCGCCGCCTGCGCCGTGATGGGCCTGGCCGCGGTCGTGGCGGAGCTGGGCGCGGACCGGCTCGGCCGGTGCCAGGAGCCGCGTTGCGGCAAGGCGTTCCTCGACACCTCGTCCAACCGTTCGCGCCGCTACTGCTCCTCCCGCTGCGCCAGCCGCGCGAACGTCGCCGCCTTCCGCGCCCGCCGGCGCAACGGCTCCTAACGCCGCCGCAGGAGGGGCCAGTAACGCAGCACGACCCGTCCGACGATGTCGTGGACCGGCCCGAAGTCCCAGCTGTCACGCCGCCCGCTGGCCCGCTGGTTGTCGCTCTCCAGCCACCATCCGTCCTGTCCGTGCCACTGCGCCCGTTTCACGATGAGCTGCTCGGGATCACCGGGAAGTCTCGCCACCACGAGATCTCCCGGGTGGACGGTGGCGCCCCTGCGTACGAGGAGCCAGTCGCCGGGAACCAGCGCGGGGCGCATCGAATCGCCCTCGACACGCACTCTCATGGGCTGTGACCCCCTACTCCGCAGGCGTTGGGACCCGAGTAAGGTCGGTTGTGGACCAAGCTGATTCAGCATCAAGGAAGGACTTTCTGATGCTCGCACGACTGCTACGACCCAAGCATGTCGCTTCCGCACACTGCGACCTGCCCTGCGGGGTCTACGACCCCGCTCAGGCCCGCATCGAGGCCGAGTCGGTCAAGGCGATCATGGAAAAGTACGCGGCCAACGAGGACGCGGTCTTCCGCGCCCGCGCGCTGTCCATCAAGGAGGAGCGGGCCGAGCTGGTCAAGCACCACCTGTGGGTGCTCTGGACCGACTACTTCAAGCCGCCGCACCTGGAGCAGTACCCTCAGCTTCACCAGCTCTTCTGGGACGCCACCAAGCTCGCGGGCGCCGCCGGCGCCAAGGGCACGGTCGACGTCGCCAAGGCCGAGGACCTGCTGGGCAAGATCGACGAGATCTCCAAGATCTTCTGGGAGACCAAGGCCGCCTAAAACGGCACATAAGGCTCTGTACGGCAGCAGCCGTACAGAGCCTTTTCCGTTGATGGCGAGTCTGAATCGTCCAAGCACCTCCCAGGGGCGGTAAGTTGCAGTTGGCGTCGGAAACGCGAGGAGGAACGTGACCGAGGAAACCGAGACGCGCGCGGAGGGCGTGGCCGGCATTCGCGACGTGGTGAGCATCAGGCTCCCCGCCGCCAGTGCCTACCTGTCTGTGCTGCGTACGGCTACCGCCGGGCTGGCGGCGCGGCTGGACTTCACGCTCGACGAGATCGAGGATCTACGGATCGCGGTCGACGAGGCGTGCGCCATGCTGCTGAGCGAGGCGGTGCCCGGCACCGACCTCACCGCCGAGTTCGAGCTGACCGGGCATGAGATGCAGGTCAGGGTCGAAGTGGCCACGGTCGGAAGCTCCGCGCCCAAACGCGATGACTTCGCCTGGATGGTGCTGACCGCCTTGGCCGACGACGTCGACGCGGTGACCGACTCCCCAGATCGCATGGCTATCGTCCTGCGTAAGCGCCGAGGCGCAGCGAGGCCGGCGTGACGGAAAGGACTGGAGCCATGGCCACCAGCGAACACGCCGTGCCCGACCGGGTGCGTGCCCGCATGCTCTTCGCCGAGCTGGCCGAGCTGGGCCCCGAGGAGCCGCGCCGCCAGCGCATCAGAGACGAGCTGGTCGAGCTTCACCTTCCCCTGGTCGAATACCTGGCCCGCCGCTTTCGGAACAGGGGCGAGTGGCTCGACGACCTGACCCAGGTCGCCACCATCGGCCTGATCAAGTCCATCGACCGGTTCGACCTCAACCGCGGCGTGGAGTTCTCCACGTACGCCACGCCCACGATCGTCGGCGAGATCAAGCGCCATTTCCGCGACAAGGGCTGGGCGGTCCGCGTCCCGCGCCGGCTGCAGGAGCTGAAGCTCTCGCTGACCAAGGCGATAAGCGATCTCTCGCAGCGCGAGGGCCGCGCGCCGACGGTCGCCGAGCTGGCCTCCTACCTCAAGATGACCGAGGAGGAGGTGCTCGAGGGCCTCGAGTCGGCCAACGCCTACTCGACCGTGTCGCTCGACGCGCCCGACTCCGGCGACGACGACGCCCCCGCGGTGTCCGACTCGCTCGGCATCGTGGACGAGTCGCTCGAGGGCGTCGAATACCGCGAGTCGCTGAAACCGCTGCTCGAACGGCTGCCGCCGCGGGAGAAGCGCATCCTGTTGTTGCGCTTCTTCGGCAATATGACGCAGTCGCAGATCGCCACCGAGCTGGGCATCTCGCAGATGCACGTCTCGCGCCTGCTGGCCCGCACCCTCGCGCAGCTGCGCGAGGGTCTGACCGCCGAAGACTAGCCGTCTCCGTAGAGGGCGTGCGTGGTGGGCGGCGCCAGCAGCGTCGCCAACCCCGCCACCGCGATCACGATCAGCGGGATCCCGAGCTGGGGCTGGCCTGACTGGATGAGCGTGACGGAGATCGGCACCATGAAGATCTGCGTCAGGACGCCGGGCGACCGCCCCCACCGCTCCATCCTGAACAGCCCGCCCCATGCCACCCAGAGCAGCCCCGCTCCGACCAGCACGCCGAAGGCCGACTCGGCGATGGCGGTGGTCAGGTTGTCCGGGGTGCTGACCAGGGTCTCCACGGCCACGTAGATGCCGAGGCCGAGCGCCACCAGGCCTTCCAGGGCGACGATGGCGGCGGCGATGACGAGGGTGACCGGACGACGATTCACGCCCGTACCCTACCCCTCGGGTCACCCGGTCCGAGAAATAGGACGTTCGGCCGATAACGCCCACAAGTCCAGCGGATACGCTGGCGATATGCGCGCCATGCTCTTGGTGAATCCCAAGGCCACCACCACGAACGCCCGTACGCGTGACGTGCTGATCCGCGCGCTCGGCGCGGCCGTGGAGCTGGCGGTGGAGGAGACCCGCTACCGCGGGCACGCCGCGGCGCTGGCCGCCACCGCGCGGGCCAAGGGATACGACGTCGTGGCGGTGCTCGGCGGCGACGGTACGATCAACGAGACCGTGAACGGCCTGCTCAACCCGGTGAACGGCGGCGACGTCCCGCCCGGCAGCGAGGGCCGGCCCGCGCTCGTCGTCATCCCCGGGGGCAGCGCGAACGTGTTCGCCCGCGCGCTGGGGCTGCCGAACGACCCGGTGGAGTCCACGGGGGCGGTGCTGGAGGCGCTCAGGGACGGCCGCCGCAGGACCGTGGGTTTGGGGCAGGCCCTATGGGAAGGCCAGAGCCGCTACTTCACCTTCTGCTCGGGCATGGGGTACGACGCAGAGGTTGTACGGGCCGTGGAAGGCCTCAGGGGAACGGGCCGCAAAGCCACGCCTACACGGTACGTGAACACCGCCCTACGGCACTATCTGGCCACGGACAAACGGCATCCAGCGATGACCCTGACCGGTCCGGGGATCCCGACGGCCCGCGGGCTGTTCATGGCGATCATCTCCAACACCTCTCCATGGACGTACGTCGGCACCAGGCCCGTGCACCCGACCCCGTGGGCGAGCTTCGAGACCGGGCTCGACCTTCTCGGGCTGCGCCGGATGGGACCGATGTCCATGGCGTCAGTGATCCGACAGATTCTCACGGAGAGTGACGCCCTTCCGGGCGGCCGGCACCTCGTACAGCTGCACGACGAGGCCGAGTTCACGCTCACCGCGGAACGCCCCGTGGCCTTCCAGCTGGACGGGGACTACCTGGGCGAATACGAAACCGTAACATTCCGGTCTACACCGAACGCGTTACAAGTTTTGGTCTAGGTGGTTACATTCGGTCATTGTGTGACGCATCCGACAGCCATAACACCCAAAACTTCCCGTCAACCCTCTTGCGTGCACTCAGCGTGGCTGACAGTCTCAAGACTGACGTCGGAACGTAGGACCTTTAACAACCCCAAGGTTCTCCGAGCGTCAGCGAGCGATCCCGGTCCTCACAGGTCCGGGTCTTGTTCGCGCGAGTTAGTGAAACTCTTCACAAAGTAGTAGCCGCACGGAGCCGACCAGAGGCTCCATCTACTAAGGAGTGGACGCATGGACTGGCGCCACCGAGCTGCCTGCCGTGACGTGGACCCCGAGCTGTTCTTCCCGATCGGCAACACCGGCCCGGCACTCATGCAGATCGAAGAAGCCAAGCAGGTCTGCCGTTCCTGCTCGGCCGTCGAAGCCTGCCTGAAGTGGGCGCTGGAGTCCGGGCAGGACGCCGGCGTCTGGGGCGGCCTCAGCGAGGACGAGCGCCGCGCTCTCAAGCGCCGCACCGCTCGCCACCGCGCCCGCCTCACCGCCT
Organism: Nonomuraea sp. NPDC004186; assembly: GCF_053603495.1. Lineage (NCBI taxonomy): Bacteria > Bacillati > Actinomycetota > Actinomycetes > Streptosporangiales > Streptosporangiaceae > Nonomuraea > Nonomuraea sp. NPDC004186. The sequence goes on from NZ_JBSGFQ010000069.1 coordinate 33,373, forward strand.
GACCCGCCACCGTCATCTGATCTCCACCACCATCTGACCCCGCGTCGCCCGAGCCCCGATCGGCTCGCGCGCCGCCGCACCCTCCTCGCCCCGATGCGTCGCCGCCGGCCGCCGCGCCACCCGCCGGACGCGCCACCGCCCAAGCCGTCACCCCGGCCGACGCACCGCCGCCGTTCGACATGCCCGCACCCGACGCGCCGAGCCCTCGTACTCCCGTCGAACCCCGACGGACGCGTACGAACCGGGATCAGGCCGCCGGGAGCGGGATCGACAGCGTGACCTCCGTACCCCCTTCGAGCCGCGGCTCGATGGACAGCCGGCCGGAAAGCTCCCCTTCGACCAGCGTGCGGACGATCTGCAGCCCCAGGCTGGTGGAAGTGTCGAGGTCGAAGCCGGCCGGAAGCCCGAGGCCGTCGTCCCACACCGTGACGTTGAGCCGGTCGGGCTCGGGCTCGACGACCACTTCGAGTCGCTTGGGCCGCCCGTGCTGCATCGCGTTCTGCAACAGCTCGGTCAGCGCCATGGCCAGCGGCGTGGCGATGAGCGAAGGCAGCACGCCGAAGCCCCCGACGCGGCGCGGCGTGACCGCCACCTCCGCGGCCGATACCTCCCCCGCCATCGCGAACACCCGGTCGGCGATCTCGTCGAAGTCCACGAACTCCTCGGGCGCGTGGGACAGCGTCTCGTGCACGATCGCGATCGACCCGACCCGGCGGACCGCCTCCTCCAGCGCCTCCCGGCCCTCCGGCACCTGCAGCCGCCTGGCCTGTAGGCGGAGCAGCGCGGCCACGGTCTGCAGGTTGTTCTTCACCCGGTGGTGGATCTCGCGGATCGTGGCGTCCTTGGTCATCAGCTCGCGCTCGCGGCGCCGCAGCTCGGTCACGTCCCTGATGAGCACGAGCGCGCCGATGCGGCCGCCGCCGACGATCAGCGGAATGGCTCTGAGCTGCACGATCGTGCCGCCCGACTCGACCTCGGTCTCCTTGGCCGCGCGCCCGCTGGCCACGATCATGAGATCTTCGTTGATCGGCTCGTCGGAGTAGCAGAGCGTCGCGGTGACCCGGCCCAGCTCGGCCCCGACCAGGTCGGCGTGCAGGCCGAGCCGCCGGTAGGCGGACAGGGCGTTCGGCGAGGCGTACGTGACGCGCCCGGCCCGGTCGAGCCGCAGCAGGCCGTCGCCGACGCGCGGCGAGCGCACCAGGATCGGCTCCTCACCCGAGAACGGGAACCGGCCCTCGGCCACCATCTGCGCCAGGTCGGAGGCGCTCTGGAGGTAGGTCAGCTCCAGGCGCGACGGGGTGCGCGCGGAGGAGAGGTTCGTGGAGCGCTGGATCACCGCCAGGAACCGGCCCTCGCCTCCCTCGACGGTCCGCCGCACGGGGATGGTCTCCTCGCGCACGGGGACGCCCGTGGACCAGTCGGGATCGCCCTCGCGGCAGATGCGCCGCTCGTTCCAGGCGGTGTCGATGAGGTGGCGCTCTCCCTTGGCGGCGACGCTGCCGACGATGTCGTCGTGGTAGACGGTGGGGCCGGTGGTCGGTCGCATCTGCGCGATCGCGATCCAGCCGCTCTCCCCCAGCAGCGGCGCCCACAGGATGAGATCGGCGAACGACAGGTCGGCCAGCAGCTGCCAGTCGGAGACCAGCGAGTGCAGCCAGTCGAGATCCGCCTCGTCGAGGGCGGTGTGGCGGGCTACGAGGTCGCTGAGAGTCGGCACAGGTGCATCATGCGTGCTTTTCCCCGCAACAACCAAACCGGCTCCCTGGCTGAATGCGCGCCCGGATACGCGGGCAGGACTCCGCATGGCACGGCCGCACACCCGCTCGTTCGCACAGTGACGGCATATACGGCATCGTGCACCCAACTCGACATATCGGGAATCTCATATTGTGAGAACCGTCACACCATGAGAGCTGCTCGAACCGCAGACGGGACGAGTCGGAGGTGATCGACACGGGCAGGTGGCTCCACCCTGACACGGATCACGGACCGGCCTCGGTTGCGATCGCGCTCGCCGCTGTGGATATCCTTCACAATCAGCCTGAGCTGCCCGGATCCGTGCGCGCCGGCTACCGTGCCCGCCCGGTGCCGGTCGGCCGCCACAGCCCGCGGTTGACCGCTCGGGCTGATGTGAGTTCCGATGATCTCGCGGTGATCAGACACGCCTTCACCGCCGTGGCAGAAGTGAAGGTGAGAGCGTGACAGACGACAGCCCCCGCGTGCCCAAGTACTACGACGTCAAACGCAGCCTGCTCGAGCTCACGAAGACCCTGCCCGCCGGCGCGGCACTGCCGCCGGAGCGCACGCTCGCCGTACGGTTCGAGACCTCCCGCACCACGGTCAGGCAGGCGCTGACCGAGCTCGTGGTGGAGGGCCGGCTGCTGCGGATCCAGGGCAAGGGCACCTTCGTGGCCCAGCCGAAGGTGGCGCAGGTGCTGCAGCTCACCTCGTACATCGGCGACCTGCGCACGGCGGGCCTGGAGCCGGACACCAAAATACTCGAGATCGGCTACATCACCGCCGACGAGGCCCTGGCCAGGCGCCTGGCCATCAACCCCGGCGGCCGCGTGCTGCGCATCCACCGCCTCCGGCTGGCCAACGGCGAGCCCGTCTCCATCGACACCACCCACCTGTCCGCGCGCCGCTTCCCCCGGCTGCGGCGGGAGCTCGAGGTGCACGCGTCCCTGTACGAGACGCTGCACAACGCCTACAACGTCCGGCTCACGGACGCCGAGGAGATCATCGAGACCGTCCTGGCCACCCCGTACGACGCCAAGGCCCTCGGCGTCGACGTCGGACTCCCCATGCTCCTCCTCACCCGCCACGCCTTCGACGCCGACGGCAACCCCGTCGAGTGGGCCCAATCCCTCTACCGCGGCGACCGGTACAAGTTCGTCACCCGCCTGCGGCGCCCCTGACCTTCGCCTGCGGGCGGATGGGCTGGCCTACGCTGGGGCTATGAGCATCCTCGTCGTCACAGGCACCGACGCCGGGGTCGGCAAGACCGTCGTGACGGCGGCGCTGGCCGTGTTGGCCAGGCGGCGGGGGGCCTCCGTGGCCGTGGTGAAGGTCGCGCAGACCGGGGTCGCACCCGAAGAGGCCGGGGACGTGGATCAGGTGATCCGGATGTCCGGGGTCGGCACGACCTTCGAGGTGCGGCGGTTCGCCGAGCCGCTGCCGCCCGCCGCCGCCGCCCGCGTCGCCGGGGTGCCGCCCGTGTCGCTGGCCGAGGTGGGGCAGCTCGTACGGGAGCTCGCCGAGAGCAACCGGATGGTGGTCGTGGAGGGCACCGGAGGATTGCTGGAGCGCTTCGACGAGGACGGCGGGACCATCGGGGACCTCGCCCGGGCCCTGAGCGCGCAGGTGCTCGTCGTGGTCCGGCCCGGACGAGGGGCGGTGAACCACACCGCGCTCACCCTGGAGGCGATGGCGAACCGGGGGCTCGAGCCGACGGGGATCGTCATCGGGCGCTGGCCCGGCGAGCCCGGGATCGTCGAGCGGAGCTGCGTGTGCGACCTGGAGATGCTGGCCGCGCGGCCGCTGGCCGGGGTGCTGCCCGAAGGGGCCTGGGGGATGGGCGGGGAGGAGTTCGCCGAGGTGGCGCGGAGCGGGTTGGGCGTGATGTTGGGGGGATCGTTCGATCCTGCCGGATTCAAGGCGACGCTCTGAGGGTGGGGAAAACCCCACCATTCATCAGCACACCAGGGCTATTTCGCGTCTCACCCGCTGCTCAATACCGTTGAGCCATGAAAGTCCCCCGTCCGTGGTCGGCGCGGGCGTGGCTCGACACGGCCCACGTGATGATCGGTCTCCCGGTCGCAGTGCTGCTCGGCGGGCTGACGCTCGTCCTGGCCCTGTGGCCGCCCCTGCTGATGCGGAGCGTGCCGCGGTTCACGAGGGTGCAGCGGTCCAGGTTCGAGGCGTTCCTGGGCGCGCACATCCCGCCCGTACGCTCCCCGAGCAGCTGGCGCAGCCCGGCCACGTGGCGGCAGATCAGTTATCACCTGCTGTCGCCGTTCGTGGGGTTCGCGGCCGCGGTGCTGGTGGCGTTGGCGTGGGGAGGGGCGATCGTGGGGTTGCTGTCGTTCCTGCCGCAGAGGTTGCAGCCGCCGCCGATGGAGTTCGAGGAGTTCGACCTCAGGGACGGCAGGGTCGTGGCGATCTACATAGCGATCGGGCTCGTGCTCCTGCTGCTCGCGCCGGTGCTGGCGCGCGGCATGGCGGCGCTGGACCTGTCGGTGGCGCGTACGCTGCTCGGGCCCAGCCGTTCGGAGCTGGGCCAGCGGATCGAGACGCTGACGGAGAGCCGGGCGGGGGTGATCGACGCGGCCGACGCCGAGCGCCGCCGGATCGAGCGCGACCTGCACGACGGCGCCCAGCAGCGGCTCGTCTCCCTCGCCATGAACCTCGGCCTGGCCAGGGCCACCCTGACCGACCTGCCCGAACCGGCCCGCGAGGCCATCGCGCAGGCGCACGAGGAGGCCAAGCAGGCACTCAAGGAGCTGCGCGACTTCGTACGGGGCCTGCATCCGGCCGTCCTGAACGACCAGGGCCTGGACGCGGCGCTGTCCGGCGTGGCCGCCCGCGCGCCGTTCCCCGTCAAACTCCACGTCGACATCGAACGGCGTGCCACTCCGACCATCGAGGCGGTGGCGTTCTTCATCGTGTCCGAAGCACTGACCAACATCGCCAAGCACGCGGCGGCCACCAGGGCCGAGGTGAGCGTGCGGCGCGAGCGCGAGCGCCTGTACGTGCTCGTGTACGACGACGGCTGCGGCGGAGCCCGGCTGGACGGCGGTACGGGGCTGCGCGGCCTGGCCCAGCGGATCGACGCGGTGGACGGGTCGCTCCGGCTGTCCAGCCCGCTGGGCGGCCCTACGACGATCGAGGTGGACCTGCCGTGCGAGTAGTGCTCGCGGAGGATTCCGTACTGCTGCGCGAGGGGCTGATCAGGCTCCTGGACGCCTCCGGCATGGAGGTGGTGGCGGCCGTGGACGAGGCCGAGGGGCTGCTGCGGGCCGCCGCGGAGCACAAGCCCGAGCTGGTCATCACGGACGTCAGGATGCCGCCCACGCACACCGACGAGGGCCTGCGGGCCGCGCTCGTGCTGCGCCGCCAGCAGCCGGGCCTGGCCGTCCTGGTGCTCTCGCAGTACGTCGAGGAGCGCTACGCCGCCCAGCTCCTCGCCTCGGCCGCGACGGGCGGGGTCGGCTACCTGCTCAAGGACCGGGTGGCGGACGTGGCGGAGTTCATCGACGCGCTGCGCAGGGTGGCCGCCGGCGGCACCGCGCTCGACCCCGAGGTGGTGGCCCAGCTCCTGCTGCGCGGCAACAGCGACCCGCTCGAACGGCTCACTCCCAGGGAGCACGAGGTGCTCCAGCTGATGGCCGAGGGCCGTTCCAACGCCGGCATCGGCCAGTCCCTGGTGCTCAGCGAAGGGGCGGTCGGCAAGCACATCGGCAACATCTTCAGCAAACTCGACCTGTCGCCGGCCGAGGGCGACCACCGGCGCGTGCTGGCCGTCCTGCAGTTCCTCAAGATCAGGAGCCTGCCGTGAGAGCCGCCTGGCTGGCGGCGGGCGCGGTGGCGACCGCGTTCGCCCTGCTGCTCTCCGTCGGAGGGCTCTGGCGCGGGGTCGCGCGGGCCAGGATGCCGGAGGAGAACACGCAGCGGTCCATCGCCTTCGAGCACAAGAACGTACGCATCAAGGCGGGCAAGGGCTCCCAGGTCGACCTGAGCATCCTGCCGGGCAGGGCGGGCGAGCTGCTCATCGCGAGGTCGCTGCGCTGGTCGAGGAACCGGCCGACCATCACCGAGGACTGGGACGTCCGTTCCAGCACCCTGCGGCTCGACGCCGTCTGCCCCGGCGGCGAGCAGCCGAACGGCCCCGTCTGCTGGGCCGACTACGTGATCTACGTGCCGCCGGAGACCGACGTCGAGGCCGGCACGGGCAACGGCCGGCTCAGCGTCACCGATCTCTTCGGCAAGGTCCGCCTGTCCTCCGTCGCCGGCGACGTCCAGGTCGACAACCTCTCCGGCACCCTCTGGGCCAGGAGCGGCACGGGCAGCGTCGATGCCACGGAGCTCGACGTCGAGGCGGCCGACGTGGAGATCGGCTCGGGGGACGTCAACCTGTCCTTCGTCAGCGCCCCCACGACCGTCAACGCGGTGGTGCGGACGGCGGGCGACGTCAGCCTGGACCTGCCGAGGACGGCCTACGACATGACGGTGGAGGGGAACGACACCAATGTCGACGTCGCCCGGAACCCCACCTCACCGCGGAAGATCGTCGTACGGGCGCCGAAGGGCAGGGTGTCCGTCTGCTGCGACTGAAGATCCTTAAGATCTGTTTACTCTGGTGACTGGTTGGTAAGTTCCCGGCATGGAGTCTGCGAAGCACGCCGGTGACGCCGCTGTCGCCGTTTCCAAGGCCTACGGCGTCGAGACCATGTTCACGCTGTCGGGAGGGCACGTCTTCCCCCTTTACGACGGCGCCGTACACGAGGACATGCGCATCCTCGACGTACGCCACGAGCAGAGCGCGGTCTTCGCCGCCGAGGCGACCGCCCGGCTGACCAGAAGACCGGGCCTGGCCGTCCTGACCGCGGGCCCCGGCATCACCAACGGCGTCAGCGGCGTCGCGACCGCCCACTTCAACGGCTCCCCCGTCGTCGTCATGGGCGGCCGGGCGCCCCAGTCGCGCTGGGGCAGCGGCGCCCTCCAGGAGCTGGACCACCCGCCGCTGCTCAAGCCGATCACCAAGCTGTCGTTCACCGCGACCGACGCCGAGTCCATCGGCCAGGACGTCGAGATGGCCTTCCGCACCGCGGTCGCACCCCACCGCGGCCCGGTCTTCCTCGACTTCTACATGGACCACCTGTTCTCCCCCTCGCCCACGCACGAGGTGCGGACGCAGACGCCGTCGCCGCTCGAGCCCGACCCCGACGACCTGGCCGCCATCGCGCGGCTGCTGGCCGAGGCCGAGCGGCCCGTGCTGGTCTACGGGTCCGACGTGTGGATGGACCGGGCCGAGGAGGCCGCCCGCGACTTCGCCGAGACCTGGCGGCTGCCGGTCATCCCCAACGGCCAGGGCCGCGGCGTCCTGCCCTCGGGCCACGAGCTGCTGGTCACACGGGCCCGCGGCCTGGCCCTCAAGCAGGCCGACCTGGTCATCGTGATCGGCACGCCGCTCGACTTCCGCCTGGGCTACGGCTGGTTCGGCAGCAAGGACGCGCTGGCCCGGGTCGTCCACATCGCCGACGCGCCCTCGCAGCTGGCCACGCACATGCAGCCGGCCGCGTCCGCCGCGGGCGACCTGTCCGTGGTGCTCTGGAGCCTCGGCACCGCCTGCGGCGACGCCGGGGTCAAACCCGACGCGTACGCCTCCTGGGTGTCGAAGCTGGCCGACACGGCCGCCGCGGCCATCGCGGGCGACGCCGAGCTGCTGGCCTCCGACTCCGACCCGATCCACCCCATGCGCGTGTACGGCGAGCTGGGCAAGGTCCTGGCCGACGACGCCGTGGTGATCGGCGACGGCGGCGACTTCGTCTCCTACGCGGGCAAGTACGTCGAGCCGAAGCAGCCGGGCAACTGGCTCGACCCCGGCCCGTACGGCTGCCTCGGCACCGGGCTGGGCTACTCCGTCGCCGCCCGCCTGGCCAGGCCGTCCTCGCAGGTGGTGCTGCTGCTGGGCGACGGCGCCGCGGGGTTCTCGCTCATGGACGTCGACACCCTCGTCCGCCACAAGCTGCCCGTCGTCATGATCTGCGGCAACAACGGCATCTGGGGCCTGGAGAAGCACCCCATGCAGCTCCTGTACGGCTACGACGTGGCCGCCGAGCTCCAGCCGCAGTGCCGCTACGACCAGGTCGTGACCGCGCTGGGCGGAGGCGGCGAGCTGGTCACCAAGCCGTCGGAGATCGGGCCGGCGCTGCGCAGGGCGTTCGACTCCGGCATCCCGTACATGGTGAACATCGCCACCGACCCGCAGATCGCCTACCCCCGCAGCACCACGGGGGTGTGAGACCTACGACTTCGGCGTGGCGCTGGGCGAGGGGCTGCCGGTGCTGTCCTCCGGGCAGACGCCGTCGACGATGACCAGCGTGACCGGTTTGGTCACCTCCTGCACCGTCCCGGCCCCCGGCACGGTCCGGACGACCTTGCCACAGCGCATGCCGTTGGAGGTGGAGGTCCGGTCATCGGGGATGATCTCCTCGAAGCCCGCCGCCTCGACCATCTCCTGCGCCTGCAGGAACGGCATCCCGACCACCTTGGGCACGCGTACCTTCTTGACGTCCGACGTCGGGGTGCTCGTGGGCGTCTTGGTCGGCGTCTTGGTGACGCTCGGCGTGCTGGAGGGCGTCTTGGTCGGCGTCTTCGTCGGCGGCTTGGCTTCCTCGGTCTCCACGGGCCTCGGCCTCTCGGTCGTCGGCTCGGGGTCCGGGGTCGGCTCCTCCACGTGGGTCTTCGGGGGCTTGGTCTTGGGGGGCTTGGGACTGCTCTGGTTGGCCACTGACGAGGCGGTGCTCGTCGGGGCGGGCCCGCTGGGGGTCATGCCCGTCAGCGCGACCGCGGTGGCGCCCGCGCCGAGCACCGCCGCGACGGCGATGCCCGCGATGAGCCCGGTCCTGCGCGGCGCCTTGGCCGCGCGGCGGCCGCCCGGGCGCCGGTCGGCCATGGTCGTCGTCTCCTCGGCGGGACGCGCCTGATGGGCACCCGTCTGGTACGCCTCCAGCGGCGGCGCCATGGTGGCCCCGGTGGCCGGCGCCGGCTGTTCGGGGATCTGGGCGGGCGCCTGCCCGCTCGCGATGGCCTTGGCCGCCTCGCTCATGGCCCTGGCGGTCGGGTAGCGCCTGGCCGGGTCCTTCGACAGCGCGACCTCGACCAGCGTGCGCACGGCCTGGGGGATGTCGGCGGGCAGCGGCGGCGGGGCCTCGCGGATGTGCTTGAGCGCGATCGTGACCGCGCTGTCGCCGTCGAACGGCCGCTGCCCCACCAGGCACTCATACGCGACCACGCCGAGTGCGTAAATGTCGACCGCGGGCGTGACAGGGGCGCCCTCGGCCTGCTCGGGGGCGCAGTAGGCGGCCGTGCCGAGCACCATGCCGGCGTCGGTCAGCCGGTTGGCCAGGTCGGAGCGGGCGATGCCGAAGTCGGTCAGCACCAGCGTGCCGTCGCGCTGCACGAGCAGGTTGCCCGGCTTGACGTCGCGGTGCACGATCCCCTGATCATGCACGGCCTGCAGCGCCGACGCGGCCTGCGCGATCAGCTCCATGGCCGCCTGCGGCGGGATCCTGCCCAGCCTGGCCAGCAGCCGGTCGAGCGGCTCGCCGTCGACGAACTTCATGACCAGGTAGACGGTGTCGCCGCTGATGCCGTAGTCGTAGACGTCGACGACGCCGCTGTGGTTGATCGTGGCCATCGCCCGTGCTTCCCCCTGAAAGCGAGCGACGAATCCGGGGTCCTGCGTACGACCGGGAAGCAGCACCTTTACGGCGACGGTGCGGGCCAGGACGATGTCCTCTCCGCGCCACACCTCGCCCATGCCGCCGGCGCCGATGCGGGTGTCCAGCCGATACCGCCCCGCCAGCGTCGTTCCTTGGGCCACCATGACTCCCCCGTTACCCCCCTACACCAGTAACCTCTTGCACCCCGCGGCTCCAACAAAGCGAACTTTCGTCGCGGACAGGTCACACAGTGGTCACGGAACTCAGAGAGTGTACGACCCACCTGTTTCACATGCCACTCAAATGTCTTAAGCCGTACCACACCCTATCCTGGGGCCTTATGCCCGCACTTGTCCGCGTTTCCGGGAAGTCAGCTGACCCGTTGGACAGGTGCGACCGCCGTAGGCTGACCCCATGACGCTCGCTCCGGGTCTGCGCGCCCAGTTGCTCATCATGGTCGAGGCGGAGGACACCGCGAAGAAGGTCGGCAGCGGGGACGTGCCGGTGCTCGCCACGCCGCGGCTGCTCGCGCTGGCCGAAGCGGCGACCGTACAGGCCCTGGACAAGCACCTCGCGCCGGGCGAGACGTCGGTCGGCACCAGGGTCGAGCTCGAACACCTGGCCGCCAGCCCGCTGGGCACGCACGTGCAGATCGGCGTCGAGCTCACCGAGGTCGACGGGCGGCGGCTGGTCTTCGCCTTCGAGGCCCACGACAAACACGCCGTCGTGGGCCGCGGCACCATCGAACGCATCGTCGTCGACCGCGCCAAGTTCCTGGCTAGAACACGGCGACCTACTATTGGATGACGGCGATCAGGTCGCCTTCCTGGATCACGTCGCCCTCGGCCACCTTGACCTGCGCCACGACGCCGTCTTCCTCGGCGAGCACCGGGATCTCCATCTTCATGGATTCGAGGATGACCAGCGTGTCGCCGTCGGAGACGGTGTCGCCCTCCTTGACGACGACCTTCCAGACGTTCGCGACCATCTCCGCGCGTACCTCAGCCACCGGAACTCCCCTCTGTCATCAATGTACTCACCTTAGGCCCGCATCCGCCCAACCAGACCAGTGTCGTAGACACCAGTGACAAACTCCGCGTTGTCCAGCAGCTCCGCGCAGAACGGCAGATTGTTCTTGGGCCCTTCGACGACGAACGCGTCCACCGCCTTGCGCCCCTTCTCCAGCGCGTCGGCGCGGGTCTCGCCGTGGACGCAGAGCTTGGCCAGCAGGGGGTCGTAGAACGGGGTGACCGTGTTGCCCGCCGCGTAACCGGAGTCGACGCGTACGCCCGCTCCGTCCGGCTCGACCCATGCGGTGATCGTGCCAGGTCCGGGGAAGAACCGCTGGGGATCCTCCGCGTAGACCCTGAACTCGATCGCGTGCCCGGTGGTCGCGGGCCGCACCTCGGGGCTCTCGCCGGCCGCGACGCGCAGCTGCAGCTCGACCAGGTCGAGCCCGGTGACCAGCTCCGTGACCGGGTGCTCCACCTGCAGCCGGGTGTTCATCTCCAGGAACACGAAGTCCTGCTGGTCGGCGTCGACCAGGCACTCGACGGTGCCCGCGCCGAGGTAGCCGACAGCCTCGCCGGCGCGCACGGCGGCGGCCAGCATGCGCTCGCGCAGCTCGGGGGTGATGCCCGGGGACGGCGACTCCTCGACGACCTTCTGGTGGCGGCGCTGCACCGAGCAGTCGCGCTCGCCCAGGGCCACGACCCGGCCGTCGGGCAGGCCGAGGATCTGCACCTCGACGTGGCGGGCCCGCTCGATGTAGCGCTCGAGCAGCACGGCCGGCCCGTCGAGCGCGTCGCCCGAGAACCTGGCGGCCGCCCTGGCCGCCTGCTCGAACGCCTTGGCCAGGCCCTCGTCGTCGTGGGCCACGCTCATGCCGATGCCACCGCCGCCGCCCGCGGTCTTGACCATGACCGGGTAGCCGATGGCGTCGGCGGCCTTGAGCGCCAGCGACAGGTCGGTGACCGGCTCGCGGGTGCCCGCGGCGACCGGCACGCCGGCCTTCTCCATGAGGTTCCGGGCGTTGATCTTGTCGCCCATCTTGTCGATGGCCTCGGGCGCGGGACCGATCCACACCAGCCCGGCGTCGATCACGGCCCTGGCGAACGCGACGTTCTCCGCGAGGAACCCGTAACCCGGGTGGATCGCCTTGGCGCCGGTCGCGCGGGCCGCCGCCAGCACCTTGTCGGCGTCGAGGTAGCTCTGCGCGGGGTCGGCCGGACCGATCAGCACGGCCTCGTCGGCCTCCCGTACGAACGGCAGGTCGCCGTCGGCCTCCGAGTGGACGGCGATGGCACGCAGCCCCAGCCGCTGGACCGTGCGGATGACCCGCCGCGCGATCTCCCCTCGGTTGGCGACCAGAACGGGTCCGAGCGTCTCAATTAACACGCCGACCACACTAAAGCCGCGACCGCCGCGGCTCCTTCCCCCTAAACCACCGATCCGGCGATCATGATCTGTAGGAACCCCACAATTCCATACGGGCTAGACCCGCCCGCGGTCGATCACCCGGGTGAGCGCCTCGATCGCGTGGGGATCGTACGCGCTGCCCGACGACAGCCGGATGCGCTCCAGCGCGGCCCCCGCGCGGTCGCGGTCGGTCGAGGGCCCCACCAGGTCGTCGTAGGCGTTGGCGACCTTGATGATGCGGCTCGACAGGGGCGGGTCGTCGATGATCGGATCGCACTGGCGCCGCACCACGTCGGCGACCCGGTCGAGCACGCCGGTCTGCCTGATCACCTCGGCGCCCAGCTCGGCGATGCGCCGCGCCTGGTCGGGCTCGGTGAGGACGGTGGCGCCGCCGGGGATCGGGTCGCGCAGCGAGAGCTGGCCGATGTCGTGCATCAACGAGGCGTACTCCAGCTCCAGCAGCTCGGGCTCGGACATGCCCAGCTCTCTGCCGATCGCCACGGCCAGGCGGCTCACCCGGCGCGAATGGCCGGGCTCGACGTAGCCGCCGACCTCCGTGACCCGCGACAGCGCGCGTACGGTCTGCAGGTAGGTGGCGCGGATCCCGGCGTACTTCCTGAAGGCCACCTGCGTGACCAGCAGCGGCGCCGCGAACACCAGCAGCGCCACCAGGTCCATGCTGTGCGTGGCCAGCGCGAGCAGCACGCCCGACGAGGCCACGGCCGCGCCCAGCGGGAAGGCCATGTTGACCTCGTCGCGCACGGCCACCCGGAACGAGGTGCGCAGCCGCTCGGCCCGCAGCAGCGCGGCGATCAGCACGTCGATCAGCAAGGTGATCGCGATGAGCGTGACCATCACCGCGAGGGCCGGCCACCAGGTGCTGGTCGGCGGCTTGGTCAGCAGGTAGAGCGGGTCGGCCAGCGGCCGGAACGCGAAGGCCAGCAGCGCGCCGGTGAGCAGCCGCCGCGCCATCGCGTCCAGCCGCGGCGGGCGGCCGACCGCCAGGTGCGGGAGCGCGCCGGCCGCCATACCGACCGCGATCACGGCGACCACCTGCAGGGCCGAGTGGCGCAGCGGGTTCTGGCTGAGGTCGAGCAGCAGCGTGTAGCCCAGCGCGGCGGCGGCGCCGATGGGCGCGACCTCCCTGTTGCCCGGCATGGTGAGCCTGGCCAGCTCGCCGACCGCGATCAGCGCCCCGAACCCGACCGCGATCTCCGTGCGATCGAGCCCGACGGCCGCGGTGTGGGCGACGCCTGCGATCGCGACCAGCCCCGCCGCGCAGATGAGCAGCAGCTGGCCGGAGTCGAGCCGGCGGAAGACCGTGTTCGCAGAGCGTTCTGCGCGCCTCGGGCGCTCCGTGGTGATCATTGTCCGGTCACGACCTCGATGGGCATGGTCGGGTCGTCGTGGTCCTTGATCGGGGTCTCGTCGGGCGGCGGCGCCTCGACCTTGCGCGGCGGCTGCCACGGCTCCCGGTCGAGCACCCGGATGAAGGCCGCGACCATGACGGGGTCGAAGTGGGTGCCCGCGGTCTTGCGCAGCTCCTCGAGCGCCTCCGGGACGGGCCTGGCGCCCCGGTAGGACCGGTCGGAGGTCATCGAGTCGAACGCGTCGGCCACCGCGATGACCTTGGCGAACTCGGGGATCTCGTCACCTGCCAGCCCCATCGGGTAGCCGGTGCCGTCGTGGCGCTCGTGGTGGTGCATGATCCCGGCGTAGGCCTCGTCGAGGAAGCCGATGCCGCGTACGATCTCCAGGCCCCGCATGGGGTGGAGCTGGATCGCGGCGAACTCCTCCTCGGTGAGCGGCCCGTCCTTCTGCAGCACCTTGGTGGGCACCCCGAGCTTGCCCACGTCGTGCAGCATGCCCGCGTAGCGGATGGCCCGTACGCGCTCGGGACCCATGCCGATCTCCTGAGCGATCATGGAGGAGGCGAGCGAGACCCGCGTGCAGTGGCCCCGCGTGTAGTAGTCCTTGGTCTCGACGGCCTGGCAGAGCGCGGCGATCGTGGCGTCGTACGAGCGCTGCTGCGCGTGATACTGGCCGAACGCCCACCGCGCCACGAACAGCGGCAGCAGCACCAGCACCGCCGAGATCGACTGCACGGTCGCCCAGAGCCCGGCCACCAGCAGCCCGAACGTGCCGTACCCGAGATAGGACAGCAGGAACTGGGCCATGCCGCGCAGCGGCACCTCCGTGGCCCGCACCCGCGTGGCCAGCCCGATCATGGTCAGCGTGAGCACGATGTTGAGCGGCACGAAGACCGCCATGGCGGCGGCGTAGGGGCCGATGAGATCGTCGAAGGCGTTGACCTGGGGCACGCCGACCTGACCGTGGAGCGCCTCGTAGACCCACCCGGACACGTAGCCGCAGATGGCGAACTGCGCCCCGTTGAACAGCCGCTTGATCAGCGGCAGCCCGGGCCGCACGCTCACCATCGCGGTCAGCCCCACCAGTGCCGCGCCGTCGGGCCCGATCAGCACCACCGCCGCCAGCGAGGCGGAGAAGCTGACCGACACCGCGAACTGCTCCACGTTGAGCAGCGTCGGCATCGACTCGCACACCAGGAACAGCAGGGCGAGCACGAGAAGGACGTCGAGGTCCTCCGGGGCCACGGGGGCCCCGGAGACCATGACGCTGCGCACCATGAGAGCGACCGCCGCGCCGATCACGGCGACCAGATAGACCCTTGCAGGCCACGGCAGATCACGCATTGCGGCCCCCTACGGACATCAGGTCCAGGACACCCCTGGGGGAAGCACTCCCCCAGCGATCAGCATGACCACAGGAGTGAGCATGACGACGGCCGTGAGCAGTCGGGCGACCATAGACTTGAACATCCACATGCCTCCACGTCGAGTTCTGGGGTTCAACGCTACAGAAGACGACGTCGCCGCATGGGCGGAGTCGGAAATCGCAAGCAAAGCGTAATCAAGCCACTACTTCACGCGACGATTTCGGGCCCATTCGACTGTTTTCTTCACACCTGTCGGCAGGTCCGTACGCGGCTGCCAGCCGAGCCCTTCATGGGCCGGCACCGGATCGACCGCCATCGCGGGCAGGTCGCCCACGCGCGGCGGCGCGAACCCGGGCTTGTCCTGGGCGCCCGCCGCGTCGGCGATGAGCGAGTGGAGGCGGCGGTCGGTGGTCTGGATGCCGGTGCCGAGATTGAACCTTTGGCCGTCGCCACGCTGCCCGAGCGCCTGGACGAAGCCGTCGACCACGTCCTCGACGTAGACGTAGTCGCGGGTCTGGGTGCCGTCGCCGTAGACGACCGTGGGCGTGCCGCTGAGCAGCGCGTCGGTGAAGATCGACACCACGCCCGCCTCGCCCTCGGGCGACTGGCGCGGGCCGTAGACGTTGGAGAGCACCAGAGTGGTGTATTCGATGCCGTGGAGCGCGCGGAACGCGGCGAGGTACGTCTCGCCGCTCAGCTTCGACGCGGCGTACGGCGAGCGCGGGTCGGTGGGCGCGTCGCCGGGCACGGGGATCGTGCCGGGCCTGCCGTAGACGGCCACGGACGAGGCGAACAGCACCTTGCGGGCCCGCCCTTCGTGGGCCGCGGCGAGCACGGACGCGGTGCCCTCGACGTTGATCCGGGCGTCGCGCCTGGGCTCGGCCACGCTCTTGCGCACGCTGATCTGCGCGGCCAGATGGCAGACGACCTCCGGCTGCAGCTCCGCGACCAGGCCGGTCAGCGCGGGGTCGAGCACGTCGAGCACGTGCAGCCGGAAGTGGTCGCTGGAGGCGGCCTCTGCCAGGTTTTCCCTGGACCCCGATGACAGGTCGTCGACCACGTCGACCTCATGCCCCTCGGCGAGGAGGCGATCGACGAGATTGGACCCGATGAACCCGGCACCCCCGGTAACCAACACGCGCATGGGGGAATCCTAGTCGGCCAGCTCCGATCTCACCTGTGCGATGCGGGCGAGCACTTTGGAGCGCAGATCGCCGGGGACCGGGTCGCAGCCGCAGTGCTTGTGCACGAGCGCCTTGATCGCCTTGTCCAGGTCGTATTCCTGGAGGCACGGGCCGCATTCGTCGAGATGCACGCGGATCTCGACGATGTCGGTCTCGGTCAGCTCGCCGTCGAGATAGGCGTAGACCTTGTCGAGCACTTCGCGACAGTCGGTGTCATGCGGGTTGCCACAGCTCATTTCGATCCCTCCGCCGGGACCAGACCCCGCTCACGAGCATAGTCCTCAAGGAGGCCCCGGAGCTGCCTGCGTCCTCTGTGCAGCCTCGACATCACGGTGCCGATCGGAGTGCCCATGATGTCGGCGATCTCTTTATAGGGGAAGCCCTCGACGTCGGCCAGGTAGACCGCGATCCTGAACTCCTCCGGCAGGGCCGCCAGAGCCTGCTTGATGTCGCCGTCGGGCAGATGCTCGAGCGCCTCGACCTCGGCCGACTTCAGCCCGCTCGAGGTGTGCGACTCCGCCCGCGCGAGCTGCCAGTCCTCGATCTCCTCCGTGCCGGACTGCTTCGGCTCACGCTGCTTCTTGCGGTAGCTGTTGATGAACGTGTTCGTCAGGATCCGGTAGAGCCACGCCTTGAGGTTGGTGCCCTCCTGGAACTGGTGGAACGACGCGAACGCCTTGGCGAAGGTCTCCTGCAGCAGGTCCTCCGCGTCCGCGGGATTCCGGGTCATCCGGAGCGCGGCGGAGTAGAGCTGCTCGAGATACGGCATGACATCGCGCTCGAATCGCTCGCTTCGCTGCTCCAGCGTCTCCGCGCCTGTCGCGGGCACCGGACCCACCCCCCTAAGATCACCGGTGGCCAGCTGTTGCGGAACACCGTACTCAGGGGAGGATACCCGCTGGCCGGTGCCTTGCCGGTCAGTGGGGAGGGGTCTTGCCATAGTGAGCATGCTCGTCGCAACACGCCCGCGCACTTGTCTGTTCCCGCAAGATAGAAGGTACGAAGGACCCGGTGCGGGGAACGTCCATACGTACCGGCTGGTAGCCCTTTACCCGGAACTCAGGAGTCGCGTGTGCTGCCCATTCCGGCCGAGGAACTGAACGGCTCAGGGACGCTTGGGCCGTACTGGACCTTCTACCGCGCCGTCGCCGCCGAACAACTCAACCGCTGGCTCCCCGGCCAACCCTCCGTCGTCCTCGATCTCTCCGGCGGCCGCGGGCGTTGGTCCGGCCAGGTGGCCAGGGCAGGGCACAAGGTGATCGAGGTGCTCGACTTCCGCCGCACCGTCGACGGGCGGTCCGGCCTGCGGGACGCCGACCGGGTCCGGCACGTACGCGCCGACGATCTGGCGTTCCTGCCGGACGCGAGCGTGGACGCCGTGCTCGCCGAGGAACGCGTGATGTCGATCGAGCTGATGGCCGAGTCGGCGATGAGCGACGTGGCCAGGGTCCTGCGGCCCGGCGGGCGGGCGCTGGTGTGCGTCGACTCGCTGGTGCTGGGCATGGCGATCCTGGCCGAGCAGGAGCAGTGGCAGCACCTGCGGCAGACCGGCGAGGTCATGCTCGTGCCGTGGCCGGACGGCAGCATCACGCGGTGCTTCAGCAGCGGGCAGCTGCGCGAGCTGCTGATGGGCGCCGGGCTCGAGGTGGAGTGGATGCGGCCGCGCACGGTGCTGTCCCCGTCCACGGTCGACCACGTGCTCGGGGCCGACGCACGCGCGCTCAACTACCTGGTCCGTACGGAGCTGGAGGCCCATCCGGACGACGACGACACGGTCGGCATCCATCTGGTCGCCAGCTGCCGCAAAAGCTGACTCCGCCTGGCTGTAGAGAGGTGTGCCGCCGTTCTTCGTGTCCGGCGGCATCCCGGCTCGCTCAGCGGCGCCGCTCCCGCTTGCCCTGGCACTGCACGCACCGCGCGGCCTCCGGACGGGCCTCCAGCCGCCCTTCCGGCACCGGCTTGGCGCAGTCGAGGCACCGGCCGTACACGCCTTGTTCCAGGCGCTTGATGGCCTCGACCACGGCGCGCCGCTGTGACGTGGCCACGGTCAGCATGGCCTGGGCCCGATCGGTGTCGGTCAGGTCAGAACCCGCGTCGGCCGCCGAGTGCTCGCGCACGGCGACGGGGTCGCCCTGGAGGACCCCGATCGATCGGTCCAGTTCCGCGAGCATGTCTTCCAGCCGCTCACGAGCGGTCGTGACGTCCACGAATCCGCACCTCCGGGTGAATCACGGCAACCCGCGGCTGGGACTCCCCGGTTGTCCCGCCCGGTGCAATTAGGGGCATTTATGGCGGTGACACCGAGTAAACGGATGCATCGCTTTCCTCACCGGATGCCCACTTACCGTGCTTCTTACACCTTTAGAAAAGTGCGGTTTCCTCCTCTTCCGGTAGAGGTTTGATGAGGTCCGGGCCATTGTTTCTGACGTTGTTGACGTCCGTGGAGACCGGATACGCCGTGAGCCGCCCCTGCTCGGCGGGCACCAGCAGCCGCGTGGCCTGCCCGACGTCGGTGACCTTGGGGTCGAGCCACTCGGCCCAGCGTTCGCGCTCGATCATCATGGGCATCCTGTCGTGGATGCGGCCGAGCTCGTCCTCGGCGTCCGTGGTGATGACGGTGCAGGTCACCAGCCATTTGAGAGGATCGTCATCGGCCCGGGACGGGTCTTTCCAGAACTCGTACAGGCCCGCCATCGCCAGCACCCCGCCGTCCTCGGGATGGATGAAGTACGGCTGTTTCTTTTTCTTCTCGCCTTCGACCGGCATCCACTCGAAATAGCCGTCGGCCGGGAGCAGGCACCTGCGCTTGGCGAACGCCTGCCGGAACGACGGCTTCTCGGCCACCGTCTCGATCCTGGCGTTGATCAGCCGGGACCCGATCGACGGGTCCTTCGCCCAGGCGGGCACCAGGCCCCACTTCACGACCCTGAGCTGCCGCACCGCCCGCTGGGCCTCCTTGGGCACGCGGCTCAGCACGGCGTAGACGTTCTTGGTCGGCGCGACGTTGTAGTCGGCCCCGAGCTCCGTGTCGGGGTCGCCGTCCTGCTCGACCTCGAACTCCTCGAGCAACTCGTGTTTCTTGCGCGCCGACGCGTATCTACCGCACATAACCCCACACTGCCACGTACGGTACGGCTTTCGCTCGCCTGCCCGCCTCGGGGCGTCCACAAAAGCAGGAGGCCCACCCCTACCTACCTCGGAACCTGCACGAAAACCGGAGGCAGGCCCACCCCCGCCTACCTCGGGGCGTCCGCGGAAACCGGAGGCCCACTCCCGCCGGCACACCTGATGACCGGCGTTGTCCACAGGGCGCGACGGCACGCGAGACGCCGTCCACAGGCTGTGACCCTCGCCCTACCACTCCCAGTACTCTTTGACCATGCCCGCTCCGACCACGCCCACGCCGCACTGGCCCGCGCCCACGGCGACCTCTCCGGTCACCGCCACCGTCCCGCTGCCCGGCTCCAAGTCGGTGACCAACCGCGCGCTCGTCCTGGCCGCGCTCGCCGACGGCCCCGGCGTCGTGCGCCGGGCGCTGCGCAGCCGCGACGCGGACCTGATGGCGTCGGCCCTGCGGGCCCTGGGCGCCACTCTGGAGCCCGCCGACGAGAGCGCCGCGGGGGTCGACTGGCACGTGACGCCGGGCCCGATCCGGGGCGGCGCGAGCATCGACGCGGGCCTGGCCGGCACGGTCATGCGGTTCGTCCCGCCGGTGGCCGCCCTGGCCGACGGCCCGGTCGCCTTCGACGGCGACCCGCACGCGCGCAAGCGCCCGATGGGTCCCATCCTCGACGCCCTGCGCTCGCTGGGCGCCAGGATCGACAACAACGCGCTGCCGTTCACGATCAGCGGGCCGCTGGCGGGCGGCGAGGTCACGCTGGACGCGTCGGGCTCGTCGCAATTCGTGTCGGGGCTGCTGCTGACCGCGGCGCGGTTCGAGAAGGGCATCACGATCCGCCACGTCGGCCCGCCGGTGCCCTCGCAGCCGCACATCGAGATGACCGTGGAGATGCTCAGGGCGGCGGGCGTCACGGTCGACGACAGCGAGTCCGACGTGTGGCGCGTCGAGCCCGGCCCGATCGCGGCCAGAGACATGACGGTGGAGCCCGACCTGTCCAACGCGGCCCCGTTCCTGGCCGCCGCCCTGGTCACGGGCGGCACCGTGACGATCCCCACCTGGCCGGAGCGCACCACGCAGCCCGGCGACGCCCTGCGCGGCCTCCTCACCGCGATGGGCGCCACCGTGACCCGCTCCCCCGACGGAGCCGACCTGGTGGTCACGGGGCGGCCCACGGGCGAGATCGCCGGCATCGACGCCGACCTCCACGAGGTGGGCGAGCTGACCCCCACCATCGCCGCCCTCGCCGCGCTCGCGACCACGCCGAGCCGTATCCGGGGCATCGCCCACCTGCGCGGCCACGAGACCGACCGGCTGGCCGCGCTCGCCACCGAGATCAACCGGCTGGGTGGCGACGCGGAGGAGACCGCCGACGGCCTGATCATCCGCCCCCGCCCGCTGCACGGCGGCACCTTCCACAGCTACGACGACCACCGCATGGCCACGGCCGGAGCCGTGATCGGCCTCAGGGTGCCCGGCGTGGAGGTGGAGAACATCGCGACGACCGCCAAGACCCTGCCGGAGTTCGTCCGGATGTGGGACGGCATGTTGGAGGCCCGGTGACCCGGCGGCGCCTGCCCTCGGGCGCGGGTTTCGCACCGGAAACGCCGGGCACGTCGGAAAAGGGCGGTCCGTGAGGGTCCGCCGCCTGTATGGCGAGGAAAAGATCCAGCAGCACGGCGCCACCCCGGACTGCCCGCGGCGGCGTCCGATCCCCCATCAGCACCGGCCGGCCGACGACGCGTCTCCGGCCTGACCGGGGCGACCGCGCAGGTCATCGAGCGAAAGCGAGCGAGGACATGGGAGCAGACCGCTGAAGAAGCGGGAGTACGACGAGGACGACGTACGGGTCAGGCCGGGCAAGGGCTCCAGGCCGCGGACCCGGATCCGTCCTGCTCACGAGGACGCCGTGCAGGGCTTCGTGGTGGCCGTGGACCGCGGCCGCTACACGACGCTGGTCGAGCCCGAACGCCCGAAGGGGTCCGCGCAGAAACGCAAGCAGCAGCCGCAGCGGCGCCTGGTGGTGGCCATGAAGGCCCGCGAGCTGGGCCGCAAGGGCATTGTGGTGGGTGACCGGGTGGCCCTCGTCGGCGACGTCTCGGGCCGCCCCGACACGCTGGCCAGGGTCGTCCGCGTGGAGCCTCGCACGTCGATGCTGCGCCGCTCGGCCGACGACACCGAAGACACCGACGGCATCGAGCGCCCGGTCGTGGCCAACGCCGACCAGCTCGTCATCGTCACCGCCCTGGCCGACCCGCCGCCCCGGCCCCGCATGATCGACCGCATCCTGGTGGCCGCGTTCGATGCCGAGATCGACACCCTGCTCTGCCTCACCAAGTCCGACCTCGCCCCGCCCGACGAGCTGGTGGCCCTCTACGAGCCGCTGGGCGTCCCGCACGTCGTCGTGCACAAGGGCGGCTCCCTGGAGGAGCTCCGCGACCACCTGAAGGGCCGCGTCAGCGTCCTGGTCGGCCACTCGGGTGTCGGCAAGTCCACCCTGGTCAACGCCCTGGTCCCGGACGCCAACCGCGCCGTCTCCCAGGTCAACGCCGTAACGGGCCGCGGCCGCCACACCTCCACCTCGGCCGTGGCGCTGGAACTGCCGGAGAGCGGCTGGATCATCGACACTCCGGGCGTACGCAGCTTCGGCCTGGCCCACGTGTCCATGGAAACGGTCCTGGCCGCGTTCCCGGACCTGGTGGAGGGCACGGTCGACTGCCCGAAGGGCTGCACACACCTGGGCCCGGAGTGCGCCCTGGACGCCTGGGTCGCCGCCGGCAACGCCGATCCCACCCGCCTCAAATCCCTCCGCCGCCTCCTCTCCAGCCGCGAAGGCACCCTCGACGACACCCCTTGACCCCAGCCAGAGCCCCCGGCCCACCCGGCGACGCCGGGCACCGACCAGGGCACGCCCGCCGACGCCGCAGACGCCCCCTGCACACCGGCCACGGCGCTCCCGAGGGCGCCGCCGCCGGTCCCGCCACCCCGCACCCCACCACCGAGCACCCGGTCCCTGTGACGCCGTGCAGCGGCGCACAACGCAACGCGCCCGCCGAAGGCCTTGCACACCCGCGGCCAAGCGCCCTGTCGAGAGCCCTCGCCCGCCCGCCATCAAGCGCCCCGCCGTCACGGGCCCCAACGCCATGCCGCGGCACGGGTCCCGCCATCAAGCGCCCCGCCGTCACGGGCCCCAACGCCATGCCGCGGCACGGGTGCCGCCATCGAGCGTCCTGCCGTCGAGCGCACCCGGCGACGCCACGCGGACCCCACGCACCGACCAGGACGCGCCCGCCGAGACCGCCGACGTCCCCTTGCGCATTGGCCACAGCGCTCCCGGAGGCGCTGCCTGCCCGCCACTCGCGCGGCCCGCGCCCGACCGCCAAGCGAAGCGTCCTTAGGGTGACGCAGTGCAGCGCGGTCGGCGGTCGAAGGCCTGCGTTGCCATCGTCACCGGCCACGCCGTCCGCCGAGAACGCGCCACCGCCCCTCACCGCCGCGCCATTGCCACACCGCACCCCGCACCGCGCCGTCGCCACACCGCGCCGTCGCCACACTGCACTGTCGCCCCGCCACGCACCGCCGCGACACCGCAGCCATGCACCGTCGGCCAGCACAGCACCACCCCATCCCAGCCCCGCGCCGTCGCCGTTCCGTCGTTTGGGGTGGTGGCGACACGCGCGAGATGGACACCGTTACCAGAAAAGGGGCGTTGGTGACTGATGTTCTGTATGGCGGACACGGTAGCGTGGGCGACCGTGCAGGGTTACAACGATGATCTCCGGCTGGCCCACGTCATGGCGGACGCCGCCGATGACCTGACCATGCGGCGGTTCAAGGCGGTCGATCTCAAGGTCGACACCAAGCCCGATCTGACGCCGGTCAGCGATGCCGACCGCACCGTCGAGGAGGCCATCCGGGGTACGCTGCGCCGCGCCAGGCCGCGCGACGCCGTGGTGGGCGAGGAGTTCGGGAAGACCGGCTGGGGCGCCCGTTCGTGGATCATCGACCCCATCGACGGCACGAAGAACTACGTGCGCGGCGTCCCCGTCTGGGCGACCCTGATCGCGCTCATGGAGTACGGCAGGGTCGTCGTCGGCCTGGTGTCGGCCCCCGCGCTGGGCCGCCGGTGGTGGGCGGCGACCGAGGGCGGCGCGTGGACCGGCAAGAGCCTGACGAAGGCGTCCCGGATGCGGGTGTCCTCCGTGTCCAGCCTGGAGGACGCGTCGTTCTCGTACTCCAGCTTCGGCGGATGGGAGAAGACGGGCAAGCTCGACAACTTCCTCGACCTCAACCGAGCCTGCTGGCGCACCCGGGCCTACGGGGACTTCTGGTCGCACATGATGGTCGCCGAGGGATCGGTGGACCTGTCGGCCGAGCCCGAGCTGTCGCCGTGGGACATGGCGGCGCTCACCGTGATCGTCGAGGAGGCCGGCGGCAAGTGGACCGACGTCTCCGGCGTGAAGGGCCTGGAGGGCGGCAGCCTGGTCTGCACGAACGGCATCCTGCACACCGAGGTGATCGACCGCCTCAACGGCACCTCGATCATCTCCTGAGTCCCGCCCGGGACTGGATGGCGGCGGTGGCGGCGTCCAGCGCGGCGCCGTCCTTGATCGTCACGTTGTCCTCGTAACGGACCCCGCTCGGCGGGTTGTCGTGACCGATGGGGTCGGCGTCCCAGAAGTTGCCCCGGTAGATCACGTTCTCCAGCGGCGGCCCGACCTCCAGGACGGAGGTGCTGTCGGCCCGCATGACGACGTTCCCCTCGACCGTCACCCACGAGGCGCCGTAGTCGGTGTAGAGCCCGAAGTTGTACGGCGTCCGCGTGTCCTTGATGACGTTCCCCTGGACCAGGGCCTGGTTGTCAGCCGAGTCGCCCTGCACCCCGGACAGGTAGATGCCGCCCCCGTCGGCCAGCGTCCCCATGGTGTCCACGGTGAGGTTGCGCAGGACCTGCGTCCCTTCCCCTGGGCCGACGGTGATGCCGCAGTGCGGGACGTCCGTCACCTCGTTGTTGGCGATGACGCATCCGTACGTGCCCGTCACGCCGATCCCCGGTGAGCCGCTGTATTCGAGCCCGATGTGATGAACCCTGTTGTCCTCGACAGAGGCGTTCCGCGTCCCCGACATCACGATGCCGCCGCCCGACAGGGTGTCGAAGTCGCAGGTCCGCACCACGACCTCGGCGCCGCCGGAAACCCCGAGCCCCGTCGCCCCGAGCCGGGTGAACCGGCAGCCCTCGACCTCCGCCCCGACCGCGTCCTCGAACGTCACGCACGCGGGAATCGTCACGGACGCCGTCGGATACGTCACGGACGCGCCCTCACCGAGCACCGCCGTCTCGACACCGCCACCCTCGTAGTAGCCGTTCCCGTGATAGTGCAGGAACCCCTCCGGGCGGCTCGGCCGCAGCCACGTCGCGTCCGCGAACACCAGTCCCCTGAACGCCACGTCCCGCGCCCCCGCCACGCTCACCAGCGTCTCCAGGACCGGCGCCACCACCCGCGTACGAGCGGGATCCTCCCCGGGGAGGGGCAGGTAGAGCAGCACGTGGCGCCCGGGCCGCGAGCGGTCGAGCACGAAGGTCCCGGGCTCGCGCAGGAAGCTCGGGTCGTTCTCGATCCTGGTCGGCAGCCCCGGACCGCTCGACGTCTGCCCCGCCCAGACCGAGTTGTACAGCTCGGCGGCCCACCCGAACGCGGGCTGCGCCATCGTGACCACCGTGTCCCCGGACACCGACGCCACCCCGCAGCGCGCCTCGGTCCACGGGTAGACGCCCCGGTGGACGAACTCGACGTCCCCCGGGCTCCGCCACCCGAGCGGCTCGTCCGTGACGTAACCGGTGGCGGTCGCCCGAGCGTCGCCGGGCAGGCCGGCGATCCAGGCGCGCTCGGCCCGGCGGCCGTCCACGTAGAGCTGGCGGGTGTCGAGGTCGCCGACCTCCGCCGTCCAGACGCCGTCCCGCACCTGCCACCCCGTGATCGGCCGGCCGCCGCTCACCACCGCCTCCTCCTGCTCGGGAGTGCCGTACCCGGACGCCTGGTACACCGTCCCGGAGTCGGCCTCGCCGAGCGAGAACGGCTCCGTCAGCGCGTGGATCCCGCCCCGGAGGTGTACGACGGCGCCGCCGGCCACCTCGCGGGCCGCGGAGCGCGCGCGTTCGAGGGTGGCGAACGGGTGGTCGGCCGAGCCGGGACCCGAGTCGTCGCCTGAGGGTGCGACGTGGAAGTGGAACATCACAGACCGCCTTTGCTGTTTATGGCGTACACGTAGTAGACACCATAAACAGGAGGAGGCGACATGACAACCGACCCCGAAGTCGAACTGCTCTGGCGGGAGGAGGATCGCGAGCCGCGGCCCGGCCTGAGCCTGGGCAGGATCGTGCGGGCCGCCATCGAGATCGCCGACGCGGAGGGCCTGGAGGGCCTGTCGATGCGCAAGGTCGCCGACCGGCTCGGGTTCACGACCATGTCCCTCTACCGCCACGTCCCCGGCCGCGACCAGCTCGTGGACCTGATGGTCGACGAGGCCTACAGCGAACGGGCAGGCACCCCCGAGGAGCCCGAGACAGGGCAGGGGTGGCGGATGCGGCTGGAGGCCGCGGCCAGGCAGGGCTGGCAACTGCGCCGGCGGCACCCATGGCTGGCCGAGGTACGCGGCACCCGCCACCTTCCCGGCCCCAACGCCATCGCCTACTACGAGCACACGCTGAGCACCCTCACCGGCACCGGCCTGCGCCCTTCCGAGGTGATCGCCGTCGTGGGCATGCTGGGCCGGTTCGTGGACGCCGAGGCGCTGACCCTGGTCGAGACCCGGCGCGAGGAGCGCCGCAGCGGCGTGTCCGAGCAGGACTGGTGGGGCAGCCGCGACGCCCTCTACGAGCGCCTCAACAGTTTCCCCACGCTTTCCCGCCTCTGGACGGAGGGCGGCTGGGACCACCCCGAGGACTCGTTCGAGTTCGGCCTGCGCCGCCAGCTCGACGGCGTCGAGGCTCTCATCCGAGAGCGTGACGAAAGTCGTGATGAAAGCTCAGCATGCCTCGAGTGCGGCACCCCGCTGGAGCCGGCGCCTTCCGGCCGCCCCCGCATCTACTGCTCCCGCGCCTGCCAGCAACGCGCCTACCGCAAGCGCAAGAACGGCTAGAGCGCGAGCACGGCCCGGACCGCGTTCATCAGCCCGTCACGATAGGACCCGCCGAACAACACCACATGAACGAGCAGCGGATGCAGCTGGTGCAGCGGCACCCGCCCCCGCCACCCCTCCGCCGGCGGAAACTCCTCCTGGTACGCCCCCAGCACCCGATCGAGGTACGGCAGCCCGAACAGCGCCAGCATGGCCAGATCGGTCTCCCGATGCCCGCCATGGGCCGCCGGATCGATCAGCACGCCCGACCCGCCCGACCACAGCACGTTCCCGTTCCACAGGTCCCCATGGATCCGCGCCGGCGGCTCCGCAGGCCCCGCGACCTCGGCGAACCTCTCCACGGCCCGCTCGACCAGCGCCGCGTCCGAAGCAGGCAGCCGCGCCTGCCGCAGGAAGGGCAGCACCCGCCGGGAGGCGTAGAAGCCGGGCCAGTCCGAGCAGGGCGAGTTGTCCATCGGCAGGTCGGCGATGAACCCCGGCCACGGCGCGCCGAAGCCGGCCGCTCCCGCCCGGTGCAGCCGGGCCAGCGAACGCCCGAACCGCTCGGCCGCCGCCGCGCTGGGCGGCTCCTCGCGTACCCATGACAGCACCAGCCGGTCGGGCCCCACCTCCACCACCTCGGGCACCACGGCGGCCTCCCCCAGCCACCGCAGCCCGGCCGCCTCCGAGGCGAACACCTCGGAGGCGGCCCCGGTCTTGGCGAACACCTCACGCCCGTCGTCCAGCACACCCTTCAGCAGCCGTCGGCCGTGCGACGAGCCGAGCTCTTCAGCCGATCTCATCGGCGATGTGCTTGGCCAGCCCCTCGGAGGCCGACTCGACCAGCGCGAGCACCTCCTCGAAGCCCTCGGGGCCCCCGTAGTACGGATCGGGCACCTCGGCCCCCTCCTCCGCCGCGGGATCGAACGACCGGAACAGCCGCACCTCCGCCCCCACCGGCGCCATCCGCCGCAGATTGGCGAGGTTGTCCTGGTCCATGGCCAGCACCAGGTCGTACCGGTCGAACCAGTCCTTGGTGAACTGCCGGGCCCGGTGCGCCGAGCCGTCATAGCCGTACTGTCCGAGGATGGCCAGCGCCCGCTCGTCCATGGGGTCCCCGGCGTGCCAACCGCCGGTTCCGGCGCTCTCCACGGTGACGCGGTCGCCCAGCCCGCGCTCGGCGAGCGTCTGGCGGAGCACCACCTCCGCCATGGGGGATCGGCAGATGTTGCCCATGCACACCAGGCATACGCGATAAGTCATAACTCCCATCATGGGGGCGACCGGGCCCGTTCACCGAACGTTCACCCTTGTCAGGGGGCTGCGGTCACCTTCGGTGCATAGCTTTCATGGCGACTAAGGACCAAGTGGGAGGAAACCCAACCGTGAAGTATGCAGGCCGGCTCGCCGCCGTAGCCGTCGTCGGCGCGCTCTCCCTCGCTGCGTGCGGCACAGACAACAATGCCCCCGCTGGCAGCACGACTTCTGCCAGTGCACCCGCCGCGGGCAATGACAATGGTCTGAGCGGTACGATCAACGCCGCGGGCTCCTCGGCCCAGGCCAACGCGATCACCGAGTGGACGAAGAACTTCACGGCCACGAACCCCGGTGTCACCCTCAACTACCAGCCCAGCGGCTCCGGCGCGGGTGTGCAGGCGTTCATCCAGGGCACGGTGGCTTTCGCCGGCTCCGACTCGGCGCTGAAGGATGACCAGCCCGCGCAGGCCGACGCCCGCTGCAAGACCGGCAAGGCCATCAACATCCCGATGGTGACCGGCCCCATCGCGGTGGTCTACAACCTGCCCGGCGTCGAGGGCCTGCAGCTGTCGCCGAAGACCCTCGGCGGCATCTTCGACAGCAAGATCACCAAGTGGGACGACGCCGCGATCAAGGCGGACAACCCCAGCGCCAAGCTGCCCTCCACCCCGATCCAGGCGTTCCACCGCTCGGACGAGTCGGGCACCAGCGACAACTTCACCAAGTTCCTCAAGGCCACCGCCGGCTGGGCCTACGAGCCCGCCAAGGCGTGGCCCGCCGAGGCCAAGGGCCAGGGCGCCAAGGGCTCCGACGGCATCGCCTCCTCCGTGAAGGACACCGAGGGCGCGATCAGCTACGTCGAGCTCTCCTACGCCGAGAACTCGTCGCTGCAGAAGGCCAAGGTCTCCAACGGCGCCAACGAGTTCGTCGAGCTCACCCCCGAGAGCGCGGCGAAGACGATCGAGACCGCCACGATCAAGGGCACCGGCAACGACCTCGCCCTGTCGATCGACTACGCCACCAAGACCCCGGGCGCCTACCCGATCGTCCTGGTGACCTACGAGATCACCTGCGAGAAGGGCCTGTCGGCGGAGGAGACGAAGCTGGTCAAGGGCTTCCTCACCTACACCGCCAGTGACGAGGGTCAGGCGGCCCTGAAGGAGCTGGGCTACGCCCCGCTGGCCGGCGACCTGCTCACCAAGGTCCGCACCGCTGTCGAGGCGATCTCCTAGCCACCGATGGCCAACGATCTGAAGACCCGTGACGGCGGACCGGCCATGAGCCGGTCCGCCTCGCGGCGCAGCCATGGTGAAGGCCCCTTCCGCTTCCTCTCCACGGCGGCGGGCGTCCTCCTGCTGGCGATCATGGCGGCCATCGCCGTGTTCCTCATCAGCGAGGCGATCCCCGCCCTGCAGGCGAACAAGGCGTCCTTCTTCACCGAGCTGACCTGGGACCCCAACGGCCAGAAGGTGTTCGGCATCGCCGCCCTGGCGTTCGGGACCGTCCTCAGCTCGACACTCGCGCTCGTCATCGCCACCCCGATCGCGGTCGGCGTCGCGCTGTTCATCTCCCACTACGCGCCCCGCCGCCTGGCCTCGGGGCTCGGCTACCTGGTCGACCTGCTCGCCGCCGTGCCCAGTGTGGTCTACGGCCTGTGGGGTCTGGCGTTCCTCGTGCCGCTGATCCGAGAGCCGTCCCAGTGGCTCAACGAGACCTTCGGCTGGTTCCCGCTGTTCGCCGGAGAGGGCGCCATCGGCGGCAAGACCATGCTCGCGGGCTCGATCGTGCTGGCGATCATGATCCTGCCGATCATCGCGGCGATCTCGCGTGAGGTGTTCCTCCAGGCGCCGAAGATGAACGAAGAGGCGGCCCTGGCGCTCGGCGCCACCCGCTGGGAGATGATCAGGATGGCCGTGCTGCCGTTCGGCCGCCCGGGCGTCATCAGCGCCGCCATGCTCGGCCTCGGCCGCGCCATGGGCGAGACCATCGCGGTCGCGCTGATCTTCCCCGCGACCTTCGACATCACCTTCGAGATCCTGACGCCCCACGCCAACAGCATCGCGGCGAACATCGCCAACGGCTTCGGCGAGGCGACCCAGATCGGCCGCGGGGCGCTGATCGCCTCCGGTCTGGTGCTGTTCGTCATCACCCTGCTGGTGAACATGGGAGCGCGCCTGATCATCAACCGCCGCAAAGAGTACTCGAGGGCCGGCGCATGACAGCAATCCAGCACATCTCGACCAGCCGCCGGGTCAAGGACAAGATCGTCCAGGGACTGGTCTACCTGGCGTTCGGGCTGGCCGTCGTACCGCTCATCTCGGTGCTCTGGCTGGTCATCTCCAACGGTCTGGCCCGCTTCGACCTCGAGTTCCTGACCCACTCGATGCGCGGCATCGGCGCCCGTGACGCGGGCGGCGGCGCGTACCACGCGATCATCGGAACGCTGGAGCAGGTCCTGCTCGCCTCGGCCGTCTCGGTCCCCATCGGCCTGCTCACCGCGATCTACCTGGTCGAGTACGGCAACGGCGGCCGGCTGAGCCGATCGATCAGCTTCTTCGTGGACGTCATGACCGGCATCCCCTCGGTCGTCTCCGGTCTGTTCGTCTTCGCGTTCTGGATCCTCGTCCTGGGCTTCCAGTTCTCCGGCTGGGCCGGCGCGCTCGCGCTGTCGATCCTGATGATGCCGACCGTGGTCAGATCGGCCGAGGAAATGCTCCGGCTGGTGCCCAACGACCTGCGAGAGGCCTCGTACGCGCTGGGTGTGGCCAAGTGGCGCACGATCATGAAGGTCGTGCTGCCGACGGCGCTCACCGGCATCGTGACCGGCGTCATGCTGGCCGTGGCCCGCGTCGCCGGCGAGACCGCGCCGCTGCTGATGACGGTGTTCTTCACCAACTCCATCAACAACGATCCGTTCACCGGACCGCAGATGGGCCTGCCGCTCTTCGTGTTCGACCAGGCGGCCCGCCCGAACGACACCGCCATCGACCGGGCGTGGACCGGCGCCCTCACGCTCATCCTGATCGTCATGCTGCTCAACCTGGTGGCGCGCCTGATCGCCTGGTGGCGTGCGCCCGCCAGGGGCCGATAGGGGGTAACCGCCGCAATGTCCAAGCAGATCCAGGTCTCGGGTCTCGACGCGTACTACGGGTCGCACAAGGCGATCGAGGACGTGTCGATGACCATCGAACCCCGTTCGATCACCGCGTTCATCGGCCCGTCCGGGTGCGGCAAGTCGACGTTCCTGCGCACGCTCAACCGCATGCACGAAGTGATCCCGGGCGCCCGGGTGGATGGCAAGGTCCTGCTCGACGGCGAGGACCTGTACGCCCCCACCGTCGCGCCCGTCTCGGTGCGCCGGATGATCGGCATGGTCTTCCAGCGCCCCAACCCGTTCCCCACGATGTCGATCTACGAGAACGTGGCCGCCGGCCTCAAGCTCAACGGCCGGGTCGGCAAGTCGCAGCTCGACGGGATCGTGGAGGAGTCGCTCAAGGGCGCCAACCTCTGGAACGAGGTCAAGGACCGCCTGAACAAGCCGGGCGCCGGCCTGTCGGGCGGTCAGCAGCAGCGTCTCTGCATCGCCCGGGCCATCGCGGTCAAGCCGCAGGTCCTGCTGATGGACGAGCCGTGCTCGGCGCTCGACCCGATCTCCACGCTGGCCATCGAGGACCTGATGGCCAAGCTCAAGGACGAGTACACGATCGTCATCGTCACCCACAACATGCAGCAGGCCGCCCGGGTGAGCGACAGGACCGCGTTCTTCAACCTCGCCGAGCAGGGCAAGCCCGGCAAGGTGATCGAGATGGACGAGACGTCCCGCATGTTCACCAACCCGTCCCAGAAGGCAACAGAGGATTACATCACGGGGCGCTTCGGCTGATGACCCAACAGCAGGCGGCATCCACGATGATCGGGGACGCGCGGACGAAGCCCGTACTGCTCATCGCCGACCCCGACGGCGCGGTCGTGGAAGACCTCGCCACGGCGCTCGAACGGGAGGGCGTGTCCGTCACAGGCACGCCCGACGGGGCTCAGGGCCTTCTCCAGGCGGGAGCCCTGCAGCCTGACGTGGTGCTCGTCTCGGCCACGCTGCCGGTCATAGACGCGGTGGAGTTCGTCCGCGCGGTACGGCTGGCGCGCGCCGTACCCGTCCTGCTCGGCGTCGGCGAGGGCCACGCCGAGCAGGCGGTACGCGCGCTCGCCGCCGGCGCGGCCGCCTGCGTGGCCCGGCCCTACCGGGTGGCGGAGCTGCTGCCGTTCATCCAGGCGGCCTCGCCCGGCGCGCGCCAGGTGCTCGCCGTGGGCGGGGTCGAGCTGGACGTGCAGGCCTATCAGGTACGGGTGGGCGGGCGAGCGGTCCACCTGCCCCTGCGGGAGTTCGAATTACTGCACTACCTGATGCGCAACGCCGATCGCACGGTGACCCGCGAGCAGATCATGCGCCACGTGTGGCACGCCGCGGCCAACACCTCGACGAACACGATCGCGGTGCACGTCAAACGCCTGCGCGCCCGGCTGGGCGACGAGGACGACCAGCTCATCCAGACCGTACGGGGCGTCGGCTACCGCCTGGTCACGCCTGGCACTTCCGGAAGTCCTGCATAATCCGCTTCGTCACGCCTTCGACCGTCGCTATGCCGTACCCCACCTCGGGACTTCCCTCGGTGAGTACGGCAACGGCGTAGGCGTGGCCGTCGCCCCTGATCAGGCCCACGCTGACCGTGGCCCAGAGCTTGTTCGAGACGTGCTTGAGCCAGCCGTTCTTCAGCGCCACGCCGTCGCCCGCGCACGCGGCGGCGCTGATGCCCCAGTTCTGGCCCGCCACGACGTGACCCATGAGCTTCAGCACCTGATCGCGGTCCTTGGCCTTCAGCGGGCTCTTGCCGGACACCAGGGCCCGCATGAGGCGGATCTGGTCGTCCACCGACGTTCGGGTGATTCCCCAGCAATACAGGTCAACGCACTCGCCTGGGACGCCCTGGGTGTGTTTGAGGCCCAGCTTCCTACCTGCCTTGGTGAAGCCGGGCGCGCCGCCGATGCGTGACCAGAGGCGGTCGGCGGCGTGGTTGTCGCTGTAGCGGATCATGATGTCGGCGTCGTGCCGGACGGCCGCCGGCAGCCTCTTCCACGAGGTCCGCAGCAGCAGCGCCATGAGAATCTGCACCTTGGCCGTGCTGGCGGTGATCAGGCGCTCGCCCGGGTGGTAGCGGTAGAGCCGGCCGGTCGTCAGGTCCTTGACCATGGCAGTGACCTGACCGGACCGGCCCGCGAGGTAGCGGTCGAGCCGCTTGCCGATCCGCTCGGCAGGGATCGGCGCCAGGTTCTCCTCGGCCGCGACCTGCTCCAGCCGCGCACCGAAGGCCGCCTCGCGTACGCCCAGGACCGTTTCCCGCCGGGCGGGAGCGGGCGGCTGTGCCCGGACCCGGGCAGGCATCGGTAAGAGAGCTGTGAGCAGGGCGAGGGCGATGACCGCTCGGGGTATCGCCTGGCTGCGGCCCGCGATCATTGACGCATTATCACGAAAAATCGTGACAGGCCGCTAGATGTCCGCGGCGATCAATTTCGCGATCGAATCGTCGTCACACGTGGCCCAGAAGTCCCCCACGACATCCTCCAGGTGCTGGAGGGACTCGGCCCGGAACAGCACGTCCTGATATTTCGTGATGTCGTAGTGCGTGGTCCCCATGGCGGACAGGTCCAGCGGCCTGACGTCCATCCCGCGGAACTCCTCGATCTCCCCGTACGACGAGAGGATCCCCGCTCCGTACGCCCTGAGCTCGCCCCTTTCCGCCATGACCCCGAACTCCATCGTGAACCAGAAGACCTTCGACACGAACTCCAGCGCCTCCTCGGACTCCACCCGCCGCGCGGCCTGCCCCGCCAGGTGGTACAGGGCGGCGTACCGGGGGGCGGCCAGCGCGTTGGCATGGCCGATCACCTCGTGGACGACGTCGGGCTCCGGCGTGTAGAAGGGCACGGAGTGGTGCCGGATGTACTGCGTCGAGTGGAAGAACCCGTCGGCCAGCACCCCGTAGAACTCGCGCAGCGGCACCAGCCCCGCGGCGGGTAGATACCGGAACCCGGTCAGCGGTTCCAGCAGCCGCGAGACCTCTTCGAGCTGCGGGATCCGCTCCTTCGGCAGCCCCAACTGCGCGGCGCCGTCCAGGTACTCGGCTGTGGCGTACTTGGCGTGCTTGACCGCCAGCTCCCTGGCGACCAGGGCCCAGACCTCGTGCTCCTCCTCGGTGTACTCGGCCGCCGGAATGGGCGTCCCCCGCCGGTGGTTGACGGCCAGGCCCGCGATCGCGTTCCGCCGCGCCCGGTAGACCGTGTCCGCGAACCCCGGATGGGACGCGGCCAGCTCCACCACCACCGACCCGTCCTCCTGGGCTGCGACAGGGGCGAAGTACTGTGCTTCCTCGAACATGCTCCAAATGACAGCAATTCCGCGTTCTCTTGACAACAGCGACCAGTTTTGCTGCGCGATACGCTTGATTTCGCCTCCCCAAACCCACATCTTCTGCTCGAATCGCACAGTTCAGGGAGGGTCCGCCATGGACGATCTCGACGCCAGGTTGCTGGTGACCATGCGCGCCCATCCCCGCGTCGGCCTGACGGAGCTGGCCCGGCTGCTGGGGGTGGCGCGCGGCACCGTACAGGCCCGGGTGGAGAAGCTGACGGCGAGAGGCGTGATCGAGGACTTCGGCCCGACCGTGTCACCGGCCGGCGCCGGCTACCCCATCCTGGCGTTCGTGTGGCTGCAGATCGCCCAGGGGCGGCTGTCGGAGGCGGTGGAGGCGCTGCGTGCCGTACCTCAGATCCTGGAGGTGCACGGTACGAGCGGCCAGCACGACCTGCTGTGCCGGGTGGTCGCGCACACCACCGAACACCTGCAGGAGATCATCGCCAGCATCCTGGCGTCCCCGGCGGTGCAGCGCACGGACACGACCATCGCCCTGTCCACCCAGATCCCGTATCGCATCGAGCCCCTCCTCGAAAACCGCTAGGACCTCGGCGGCATCCAACCTGATGGAGGGGTGCCATGAAGAAGCTCATAGCGATCGCCGCCGTGGTGGCGGCCGGCGCGGCCCTGGTCCCGCTGTGGACCACCGTCCGCGCTCCGGACCAGCGGCCCCGCCCGGCTCCTGGCGAGCCCGCTGCCTACGCGTACCTGTGCGACAACGCCAAGGACGAGGGGCCGCACGATGAGTGCGGCCACTGGTTCGTAGTGACGTCCGGCGGGAGAACGTGGCAGCTCACGGACGCGGTGGAGCGGGGCTACGTGGACCTGACCGCGGACGGCCGCTACCTGGCCTACCAGCGGGCCGGCGACGGGCGCCTCGTGGTCCGGGACCTGGTGGGGGGAACCGTCCATGCGGTCCAGGAGGCCGTGCCCGGGGTGGACGGGGACCGGCTCGCGTACCGGCCCGCGCTGTTGGGCAAGGGGCGCTGGCTGTACGTGGACTACGTGGCGGGCTGGCAAGGCGTGGACGAGCCTCCGAGCTTCGTCGTGGACGTCGCCACCGGCCGCACGGTGTGGCGGCTGCCTGAGGGCTCCTGGCTGGACCGGCTGGACGACGACGGATCGAGGCTCATGGTGGAGGACGACAAGTCGTTCTCGGTCATGGACGCCTCGGGGACCACCACGAGGCCGCTGCCGGCCCGCCTCCGCGCCGTCGAGGCGACCGGCGCCCTGACCCCGGACGGGACGGGCCAGGCCGCGCAGGTCGTCTCCAGGAACTTCCCGGCGGGCGGCGCCGACATCCGCCCGGCCCGGCTGGTCACCATCGACACCGGGACCGGAAAGGCACTCCATGACGTACGCCTCTCGCTCCCGTTGAAGGACAGGGCAAGCATCTGCGACGTCAGCCGGTGGGCCGGCTCTCGAGATGTGCTGCTGAGATGCGGGACGAGCGAGCTGTTCCACGAAATCATCTTCCGCGTGGACACCCGGACGGGGCGCCACACCAAGGTGGGAGAGACGCGGCCGCCCAGGTCACACCTGTTCGAGCTGGTGCGGGCGGCGGATTAGCCCCTAAAACAAGAAATGGCCCCACGCACCGGCGTGGGGCCATTTCTATAAATATTGTCCGGCGGCGACCTACTCTCCCACACCCTCCCGAGTGCAGTACCATCGGCGCAGAGAAGCTTAACTTCCGGGTTCGGAATGTAACCGGGTG
>NZ_JBSGFQ010000070.1:0-67650 GCF_053603495.1 Nonomuraea sp. NPDC004186
GATCGCCTATCTGGCGGGCGGCCCGGGGCAGATGGCCGGCACGGCCATCGCTCTCCTGACCGGCTCGGGAGATCTGCGCGTGGCACGCGGGGGCCGACCGCCGAGGAGCTGGCCTCGATCGAGGCGGCGCTGCCCGACCAGCCGGTACGGGTCGCGGTGGTGCTGGCCGGCGAGTTCGAGCGGTCCGGCTGGTGGGGCGGCGGTCGCACCGCCTCCTGGGCCGACGCGGTGCAGGCCGCGCGGCTGGTCGCGGGCGAGGCGCGGCTGGAGCTGTCCATCAGCGCCGACCAGCACGAGCCCTGGCACCCCGGCCGGTGCGCCGCCCTCTACGTGGGCGACACGCTGGTGGGGCACGCCGGCGAGCTGCACCCGCGCGTCATCGAGGCGTACGGGCTGCCGCCGCGCACCTCGGCCATGGAGCTGGAGCTGTCACGGCTGGAGTCCGCCATGCCGGGTCCCGTTCAGACGCCGTCGGTGTCGGCCTACCCGGTGGCCACGCAGGACGTCGCGCTGATCGTGCCCGACTTCACGCCGGTGGCCGACGTGGAGGCCGCCCTGCGCGACGGGGCCGGTGAGCTGCTGGAGTCGATCCGGCTGTTCGACGTCTACGCGGGGGAGCAGGTGGGCGAGGGGAACAAGTCGCTCGCCTACACGATGCGCTTCCGCGCCGCGGACCGGACACTGACGGTGGAGGAGACGACGGCGGCGCGCGACGCGGCGGTGGCCATGGCGACGGACCGCGTGGGCGCCCAGCTCCGTAGCTCCTGAGCTGGGAAGGGGCCGGTACGGCGGAACGCCGCCGTTTCGGCCCCTATCGCGTTCTGCTCTTGCACAGTTTGGTGAGGTCGATGTCGAAGGGGACCGGGACCTTCAGCCTGTCGTAGTGGACGCCGGTGGTGACGTAGGCCTCTGTGACGGGATCGAGTGAGTAGACGTGGACGACCGGCTTGCCGTTGATCTTCTCGATCAGCCAGAAATGAGGGATCCCGGCCTCTGCGTAGAGGACGGGTTTGCGTTTCCTGTCGCGCACCTCTGAGTCGGGTGAGACCACTTCGACAGCAAGGACCACGTCCTCGGCGTGGAAACACGTGACGTCGGGGCCGATCGGGGCATTGCGTCCCAGGACGATGAGGTCAGGCTCTGGACGCTGCCGGGGGGCTAGCTTGACGCTCATCCGCTGGACGACCCACTCGGGAAGCGATGTTGAAGGCGGCATCATGAGCATCACTCGCAAGGTGGGAGGAGGAAGATGAAGCATCTGCTGGTGTTCGCCGAGCGGGATGACGCCGAGGAGGTCGCGGAGACGCTCGGGGAGTGGTTTCCGGCGCTCGGGGTGCCGCGGGTGGTGCGGGAGACGCTGGCCGGGGAGGACGACGCCGAGGACGCGCAGTGGCTGGTCGTCGTCGAAGGGCTGGACGAGGGGGCGCTGGCCAAGGTGGACGAGCTGGTGGAGCGGTATGAAGGGTGGCGGGAGGTGGGCTGAGGCGGCTCAGAGCCGGTCGATCTCGGTGAGGTCGATGGCCAGATCGAAGGGGACGGATAGTTTGAGGCATTCGTGATGGATGCCGGTGAGCGTATAGGAACTGGTGGCGGGGTCCAGTTCATAGACGTAGACCACGGGCTTGCCGGAGTTCTTCTCGATCCGCCAGAAGTGTTGAATCGCGGCTTCAGCGTAGAGCTGCGGTTTGCGGTGACGGTCGCGGTCCTTGGACTCGGGGGAGACGACCTCTACGGCGAGGATCACATCTCGAGCCTGGTAGAAGGTCTCGTCGTCGTGCACGGCATCGGCCCTGACGACCGTGAGGTCGGGCTCCGGGCGCTGGGTGGGGCCGAGAATAATGGTCATCTCGCGACGCACACGTAGATCTGGCGCTGCCGCACGGCGCAGCTCGTTCTCAAGGAACGAGACGACGCGCATGTGGAAGGCCCCTTGGGGGCTCACGAAGACCAAGCTTCCATCAATCAACTCTGTGTGCGCAGGCAAATCCGGAATGTGATCGAGAGCTTCGGCGACAAACCCTCCAGGTGGAGGAAACACCCAGTCGGGCAGCGAGGGATACGTCATCTTAACGATCACCGCTTCGGCAGTCATGAACCAACGCTACTAATCTAATGCGCTCACGCCCTGTGAATGCATGCATACACAGCACGATCCTTGGGGGAGAGTGGATGTATGCGTATCGCCGTGTTGTCCGACATTCATGGAGTGTTGCCCGCGCTCGAAGCCGTGCTGGCCGAGCCTGAGGTGGCCGGGGCCGATGTGATCGTCTTGACCGGGGACATGGCCGCCGGGCCGATGCCGGTGCGGACGCTGGACGTGCTCGTCTCGCTGGGGGAGCGGGCGTTGTGGGTCAATGGGAACGCCGACAGGGAGCTGGTGGAGGCGGTGCGCGGGAAGGCCAGCCCCTATCCCGTGTCCCAGTGGGCGGCCGAGCAACTGCGGGAGGATCAGGTCGAGCTGCTGGCCGGGTTGCCCGATCGGCAGGTGGTCGAGCTGGGGCGGCTGGGGACCACGTTGTTCGTGCACGCGACGCCGCGCAGCGACGAGGAGATGATCCTCGCGGACAGCTCGCTGGAGCGGTGGGCCGAGGTGCTGGCCGGGGAGAGTGCCGGCACCGTGGTGCTGGGCAACACGCACATGCCCTTCGTACG
This sequence comes from Nonomuraea sp. NPDC004186, assembly GCF_053603495.1. Taxonomy (NCBI): domain Bacteria; kingdom Bacillati; phylum Actinomycetota; class Actinomycetes; order Streptosporangiales; family Streptosporangiaceae; genus Nonomuraea; species Nonomuraea sp. NPDC004186. Next base: position 2,653 of record NZ_JBSGFQ010000070.1, read on the forward strand.
GCTGGCCGATCGGGTGCTGGTCGTGAACCCCGGGTCGGTCGGCATGCCGTACGGGCAGAGCGGGGCGCATTGGGCGCTGCTGGACGGCGACACCGGCGCCGTGACCCTGCGCCGGACCCCGCTCGACGCCGCCCTGGTGGGGGAGCGGCTGGTGCGGGAGAGCGGGTTCGGCGGGATCGAGGAGTGGGTGGCCGACTACGTGACGAACGTTCACTCCGACGCCGAGGCGCTGCGGGTGTTCGCCAAGGCGGAAAACCGGTGACCTAGACGGCGGCCTCCCTGCGGAGCTTCTCCGCCAGGGCGTGGTCGTCGGTCCTGGCGTCGTACGTGCGGAACCCAGGCAGCGCGGCGGCCAGGCCGAGCACGGCGCCCACGCACAGCAGGCCGCCCGCGCCGAGGGAGAAGCGGGTGCCGCCGAAGTTGGCCATCAGGCTGGCGCGGGCGTTGCCCAGCATCGGGCCGGACGCGTACGACAGGAGTTCGATCCCGGCCAGCCGCCCGCGCAGCTCCGGCGGGATCGTCTGGTTCCACATCGTCATGCGGAAGATGCCGCTGATCATGTCGGCGGCGCCCGCGAAGGCGAGGCAGACGAACAGCATCCAGACGTTGGGGGCCAGCGCCGACGCGGCGATCGCCACGCCCCAGAGGGCGGCCGCGATGATCACGCCCAGGCCCTGGCGGTGTACGCGGGCCGCCCAGCCGCCGGTGATCGAGGCGGCCAGCGCGCCCACCGCCCCCGCCGAGTACAGCAGCCCCAGCGCCTGCGGGGAGTGCAGCTCGTCGGCCAGGAACGGGAAGAGCGACGTCCCCATCGCGAACACCATGGCCGCGATGTCCACCAGGTACGTGCCCATCAGGTCGGGGCGGCGCACCGCGTACCGCATGCCCTCGGCCAGCGACTTCAGTGACGCGGGGGCGGCGTCCTCGGCCGGCGGCAGTGACCTGATCCGCCACAGCAGCGCCAGCGACACCACGAAGCTCAGCGTGTCGATGCCGTACGCCGCCGCCGAGCCGAAAGCGGTCACCAGCAGGCCGCCCAGCGCCGGGGCGACGATGGCGCCGAAGTTCCAGCGCATGCTCGACAGCACCGCCGCCGCGCCCTGCTGCTCGTGCTTGACCACCTGCTGGAACACGGCCTCCAGGCTGGGACGCTGCAGGCAGGAGATGCCCGTGGAGACGGCGCCCATCACGTACAGGACCCAGACCTGGGGGTCGGGGAGCATCGCGTTGACCGTGAGCGCGCCCGTGGTGACCAGGAGGCCCAGCTCGCTCAGGACGATGATCTTGCGGCGGTCGAGCGCGTCGGCGATCGCCCCACCCCACAGGCCGCACACCACCATCGGGACGAACTCCGCCAGGCTCACCAGGCCGACCGCCAGGTAGGAGCCCGTCAGCTCCTTCATCTGGTACGGCACCGCGACCATGGTGATGAACGTGCCGAACATCGTGATGACGCCGGAGGCGAAGAGGAGGCGGTAGTCGCGGGAGTCGCGCAGGGGGCTCAGGTCGATGGTGAAGTGACGCAGGAAGCGCTTCAGTCCGGTGGGCAGCACGAGCGTCAATTTTCCGGCTCGGGTGATGATCGGGGCAAATCGTTTTCGGCGGGTCTGTCGGGTCCCTTCGCCGCCGACCGGGGTTGATGTCCCTCGGGGCCTGCTCATGGAAGGGGAGGGGGTCGTCGTCTGTAGGAGCGGCCCATGGGAGGAGGCCTGCGGAAGGGGCCTGCGGGATGGGCAGGGTCCCGGGCCGGAGAACCCCAGGCCGAGGGGGCGGGCCGGGGGTGGCGGGCCAGGAGGTGCCGAGGCGGTGCCGTGCCGGGAGGGTGCCCGAGGCGGTGGCGGGCCGGGAGGCGCCGGGTCCGGGGTGCTGGGTTGGGAGATGGCGGGTCGGGAGGGGGCGTTGGGCGGGCGGGGGCTGGTTTTGGTGTGTGGGGAGTGGGCGGGCATGCGGAAGGCTCCCGCGAGGAGCGGGAGCCTTCGGCGGAAAGAGGGGGAGGGTCAGGCGGCGGGGACCTTGTCGAGGAAGCCGAGGACCGTGCGGATCCGCCCGTCTTCGGCCAGCTCCACCACGTCGAACCCGACCGCGACCGCCTCCCCGCCCTCCGGGCCCAGGTGCCAGGTGAAGCGGGCGATGTGGTGGTGGGCGTCGTACACCTCGCCCGGGGTGAACACCAGGCCGGGGAACATGCCCTGGGCGCCCGCGATCACCGCGGCGATCGCGTCGTGGCCCTTCACGTCGGCCAGGGGGTCGGTGTACGTGCCGTCCTCGGTCCACAGCTCGGCCACGGCCTTGGCGCGGGCGTCGGCGTCGGTCTCGTTCCAGGCGGCGACGTAGCGCTCGATGAGGTTCATGATGGTCATTCCTTCTTTTTGTCAGTTGTTGCGGGTCTTGCGGAGGCCGACGATCTGGAGTTCGGCGAACACGCCGACCACCAGGGCCTGGGCGATGGTCCAGATGGCGCCGATCGTGGTGAGATCGGCGGCGCCGGTGACGACGGCGGCGATGCTGCCGAGGGTCCAGACGATGTTCAGGGCGATCACGGCCCTGGTGGCGGCGGGGCTGATGGCGCGGCGGGTGGCGAGGAGGCCGACGGCGGCGCCGTACACCAGCAGGAAGACGCCGATGCCGCGCAGCAGGGCCGCGGCGGGGCCGAGCAGGTCGCTCACGGGGCCGGCGAAGGCGAGGTAGACCAGCCCGTTGCCGCCGGTGACGACGGCGTCGGCGGCCAGCGCGAGGCGCAGGAACTTCATCCGGTCGGCGGTGATGGTCAGGGCGGTGCTCATGTCTCGGGCTCCCTTGGTGGCGGTTTTTCGCGACACCTGAAAGATGTCAGCCGCCACGTAGGGGGCGCGATTACCCGCCACGTAAAGGGGACGGTCGGAAGTCCGTTCCACCTGCGGTAACGCTCATAATGTGACGGTGGTCACGCGAAAGCCTCCCGGCGAGAGCAAGGTGCCGGGAGGCGGAAAGAGCGGGGTTACGCGCCCAGGATCTCCCTGCGCAGGTGGGTCTTGAGGATCTTGCCGCCGGGGTTGCGGGGCAGCTCGCCCTCCCGGAACCAGATGTGCGCCGGGATCTTGAACTTGGCGATGCGGTCCTTGAGGAACGACTGGAGATCCTCGGTGGCGACCGAGGTGCCGGGCGCCAGGCGGATGACCGCGCCGACCTCCTCCCCGAGCTCCTCGTGCGGCACCCCGATCACGGCGGCGTCGTCGACCGCCGGGTGCTCGAACAGGGCCGCCTCCACCTCGGCGCAGTAGACGTTCTCGCCGCCCCTGATCACCATGTCCTTGGCCCGGTCCACGATGTAGACGAAGCCCTCTTCGTCGATCTTGGCCAGGTCGCCGGTGTGCAGCCAGCCGTGCACGAACGTCTCCGCCGTCGCCTCCGGCTTGTTCCAGTAGCCCAGGATGACGTTCGGGCCGCGTACGCACAGCTCGCCCACCTCGCCGGGCGGCAGTTCGGCGCCCATGGGGTCGACCACGCGCACGTCCACGACGGGCGAGGGCAGGCCGATGCTGTCGGGCTTGGCCTGGTAGTCGGCGCCGCCGTTGCCGATGGCCAGGGCGGTCGTCTCGGTCATGCCGTAGCCGTTGGAGGGGGCGCGGTCGGGGAGGTTGTGGGTGATGCGCTCCAGGAGCTTGGGCGGGGCGGGGGCGCCGCCGTACCCGAGGGTGGTCAGGGACGACAGGTCGTACTTGCCGAAGTCGGGGTGGGACATGAGCTGCCAGGCGTTCGTGGGCACGCCGATCATGGCGGTCACGCGCTCCCGCTCGATCAGCCGCAGCGCCTGCTCGGGGTCCCACTTGTACATGAGCACGAGGCCGCCGCCGGCGAACATCGTGGTGGTCAGGGCGGAGAAGCAGCCCGTGACGTGGAACAGGGGGACGGTCAGGAGCGTGACCCGGCGGGTGCCGGCCGCGGCCCCGACGTCCTTGCCCGCCATGGCCACCGCCCGCATGAGGCCGAAGGCGACGGTCATGGGGGACTGTCCCAGGTTGCGGTGGCTGCCCAGCGCCCCCTTGGGGCTGCCGGTCGTGCCGGAGGTGTAGAAGATCGTGGCGGGGTCCTCGGGGGCCAGCTCGACGGCGGGGAGCGTGACGTCGGCGGCGACCTCGCCCAGCACGTCGTCGAAGCCGCGCGCGCCCTCCGGGACCTCGCCCCGGGCGACGATCAGGGGGACGCCCGTCGCGGCGAGCCGGGCGGCGCGCTCGCCGTCCGCGATCAGCACCTTGGCTCCGGAGTCCCGCACGCCGTAGGCCAGCTCGGCCTCCGTCCACCAGGCATTGAGCGGTACGGCGACGGCCCCCGCCGCCAGCGCGGCCGACAGCGAGACGACCCATTCAGGGTAGTTGCGCATGGCCACGCCCACCCGGTCGCCCTTCCGCACCCCGTACTCCTCGACCAGGCGGTTGGCGAGGGTGGCCGCGCGGCGGAAATGGTCCTCGAACGTGATGTGCTCGTCCTCGTACACGAGGAAGACCTTCTCGCCGTGGAAGCGGCTCATCTCCAGCAGCGCGCGGAAGTGGGTGGGCGCGTGCTTCCAGGTGCGGATCCCGGTGTCGCCGATCTCCTCGATCTCGAACAGCTGACCGGGTCCGGTGAGCTGGGCCACGACCTGGGCGTGCGAAAGGGACATACACCGAACTCCCGGCTAGTGGACGATTATTCTGGATAAATCACAGTACCGACCGGTAGGTACGTTGCGCTAGCTCGCCGGGAACGGGCTCAGCCGAGGCCGATGGGGGACAGTTGCTGGATGTCGTACCGGGTCCGCAGCTCGATCACGGCGGCCTGGTCGGGCGGCCCCGGGCGGGACAGCAGTTCGCCCAGCTCGCGCAGGTAGTGCTCATGGCCCGCCGGGGTGACGATGAAGAGCATCCGGGTGGGCGTGGCGCCGGGGTTGGCGAAGGCGTGGGGGCAGCCCGCGGGCACGTACATGAGGCTGCCGGGGCCGCCGCGCACCGTCCGGGCGCCGCCCTCCGACTCCCACGTCTGCCAGGGCTCGCCGGTGATCTCCCGCGGCTGGAAGGCCAGCAGGTCCAGCTCGCCGTCGAGGATGTAGAACAGCTCCTCGGCGTGGTGGTGGAAATGGGCGCCGACGTCGAAGCCCGGTGCGATCGTGTTCTCGAACACCGACCAGGTCTTCGAGTGCTCCGCCCCGACCTTCAGCGTCATCCCCATGGACCCGAGCGACTGCCCGGCGCCGGGGGGTAAGACGAGCCCGTCTGCCATTGGTCTGCCCTTCTATGAGGGTGATTGCTACCAATGTTCCTGAGGGCCCCGGCGGGGGCAAGGCTCATGAAAGTTTCATTTCTTTTCCGATAGTTTCTATCGTTTAGCTGCTTGTTTAGTGGCCGCACGAGGTCGGCATTGACCCTGATCCAGCATGTCAATACCGTCTTCGATGCGATCCACCGGGATCGAAAGCTTTCGGAGGTAGATGTCCGTGCATTCGTCCTCGCCCGTCAGAGTCCTCCTCGCCCTCGTGGGGATGCTCGCAGCCTTCCTCCTGCCGGCCGGCCCGGCCCACGCCTCCGCGCCCTTACGCACCCACGCGGCGGCCAAGGGCAAGTTCATCGGGGCGGCGCTCGCGACCAGCCCGCTCGCCAACGAGACCGCCTACCGCAACATCGCCGCGACCGAGTTCAGCCAGGTCACCGCCGAGAACGCGATGAAGTGGGACTCGACCGAGCCGAGCCAGGGCCAGTTCAACTTCTCCGGCGCCGACGCCATCGTCAACTTCGCCACCCAGAACAACCAGCAGGTCCACGGCCACACGCTCGTCTGGCACAACCAGACCCCGGGCTGGGTGCAGAGCCTGAGCGCCACCGCCATGCGCAGCGCCATGCAGAACCACATCAGCCAGGTCGTCGGCCACTACGCCAGTAACCCGGCCGTGGTCTCCTGGGACGTGGTCAACGAGGTCTTCGACGACAGTGGCAACCTGCGCACGTCGTTCTGGTACAACACGCTGGGCCAGAGCTACATCGCCGACGCCTTCCGGGCCGCCCGCGCCGCCGACCCCGACGCCCGGCTGTGCATCAACGACTACAACACCGAGGGGATCAACGCCAAGAGCACCGCGATCTACAACCTGGTCTCGTCGCTGCGCCAGCAGGGCGTGCCCGTCGACTGCGTCGGCTTCCAGACGCACCTCGCGATCCAGTACGGCTTCCCGAACGACTTCCAGCAGAACCTCCAGCGCTTCGCCGCCCTCGGCGTCCAGGTCCGCATCACCGAGCTGGACGTGCGCATGGTGATGCCCAGGGACGCCACCAAGGACGCCACGCAGGCCACCTACTACCGCAACGTCGTCAACGCCTGCCTGGCCGTGACCGCCTGCGCCGGCGTGACGATCTGGGGCTTCACCGACAAGTACTCCTGGGTGCCCGACACGTTCTCCGGGCAGGGCGCGGCCCTGATCTACGACGAGAGCTACCAGCAGAAGTCGTCGTACACCGCCGTGCACGACGCGCTGGCCGGCGGCACGACCACCGACCCCACCCCGCCGACCACGCCGGGCACGCCCTCGGCGGGCAGCGTCACCTCGAACTCGGCCTCGCTCACCTGGACCGCCTCGACCGACAGCGGCGGGAGCGGGCTCGCCGGGTACGACGTCTACCGCGAGCAGGGCGCGACCGACCAGCTCCTCGGCCAGTCCACGACCAACTCGATCTCGCTCACCGGGCTCAGCCCCTCGACCCAGTACCAGGTGTACGTCCGGGCCCGTGACGGGGCCGGGAACGTCTCGGCGAACTCCGCCCTCGGCACCTTCACCACCACGGCCGGCCCCGGCGGCGGCGGTGGCTGCACGGCCGCCGGGACCGTGCAGACCCAGTGGGCCACCGGGTACGTCGTCCAGCCCGTGACCGTCACCAACACCGGGACCTCCGCCATCACCGGCTGGACCGTCACCTTCACCCTGCCCGCCGGGCACACGCTGACCGGCTCGTGGAACGCGACCCTCACCGTCAGCGGGCAGACCGTCACTGCCAAGAACCTCGCCTACAACGGAAACCTGGCCCCGAACGCCAGTACCACCTTCGGTTTCCAGGTCAGCCGGCCGAGCGGCAACACGCAGACGCCCTCCGGTTACGCCTGCGCATAGGCCCGATCTCCCGGGCCTTCACGACCTGCCGGTTTTCTGACCGGCAGGTCGTGGCGCGCCTGTGGACTGAAATTTACTTTCACACTCGGAGAACCACGTGAAGCCTACTTGCAGATTGGGAGACCCTCATGCACCGTGGAACCAAGATTAAGAAAGGAGGGACGGTGCAGGTCAGGGGCCCGATTTGGGGGGAGGTGAAACCTGCGATGTGCGATCCATCGGGCTTTGGGACCACGATCGTGCAAGAGCTCGGACGCATAGTCCGGGATGCGATCAAGTCAACACCCCGGACCGTACGGTTTCTCGTCATACTTGCCGCCGTTGTCATAGCGATCGGCGCTACCACAGCCATGATCGACTAAACGGCCGCCGCATGTAGTGGCATACATGCGAACTGAGGTCAGGCTAACGTGGGGCAGGTCAAGCGTCGACCTTCCCCACGTGATGCCTTCGTGAAACTCAAGGATCCAGCGTGATCCCCTCACGCCTGAGGTCCTCCACGATGCCGTCCACCAGGCGCGTGGCCACCGTCCGGCGCAGCCGCCCCTCCTCCCGCAACTCCCGTACGGCGGGGACCGGGTCGGGGTCGGCGAACAGGCGCTCGTCGGAGTAGTCCACCGGCCGGCCGGTCGGATCGACGGTCCACCAGGAGGCCTCGAGCGCGATCCCGTTCGGGTCGCTGAAGTAGATGGACCGCAGGAAGCCGTGGTCGATGACGTCGGTGACCTCGCAGCCGTGCGCCTTGAGCCGGTCGCGCAGCCGGTTGAGCGCGTCCTCGTCCGGCAGGTGCAGCGACAGGTGGTCGAACTGCGCCGCCTTGGGGTAGGGCACGCCGGCGGGCTTGGCGAAGCTGTCGAGCGGCTGGTCGGTGTACTCGAAGAAGGCGACGGTGTTACCCGGCGCCACCTCGAAGAAGTAGTGCTTGAACGCGGGGACGGCGAGGGTGGTGACGAGGCGGGCGTCGAGCACGCCGTGCCAGAATCGCACGGTGGCGTCCATGTCCGCGGTCACCAGGGCGAGGTGGTGCACGCCGCGCCAGTGCACGGTGTCCGGGGTCGCAGCCATGCGTCAACCGTACGCCTTTCAACTACCTCTGGTAAGCCGTCAGCCCTTCACCGAGCCGGCGAAGCTGAAGGAACTGGCCAGGTATTTGTTGACGGCCACGTAGAGGACCACCGCCGGCGCCGTGTAGAGGATCGAGAAGGCGGCCAGCTGGCCGTAGGCCACCTGCCCGTACTGGGAGAAGAACGTGTAGACGGTGACCGCCGCCGGCTGTTTCTCCGGGGTGTCCAGCAGGACGAAGGGGGCGAAGAAGTTCCCCCACTGGCCGACGAAGACGAAGATGGCCACCACGGCTATCCCCGGGGCCATCAGCGGGCCCACCACCGTCGTCAGCGAGCGGAGCCAGCCGGCCCCGTCCACCCAGGCGGCCTCCTCCAGGTTCACCGGCACGCCGTCCATGAAGTTCTTCATCATCCAGATCGAGAACGGCAGCGAGCTCGCCGTCAGGAACAGCACCATGGCCGGCACGGAGCCGTACAGGTTGAAGCGGAAGAACATCGCGTAGACCGGCACGAGGATCGCCGTCACCGGCAGGCCCGTGGTGAACAGGAGGCTCAGCATGAAGTGGCGGCGGTAGCGGAGCTGGTAGCGCGACAGCGGGTACGCGGCCAGCCCCGCCACCAGGACCGTCAGCACCGCCGTCGAGCCCGAGATGACGATCGAGTTGATCAGGGGCAGGATGATCGTGTCCCAGGTCAGGACGGCCTTGAAGTTGTCCAGCGAGAAGGAGAGCGTCGGCTTGGCGGCCAGGCTCGCCTCGGACTGGACCGAGGCGAGCAGGACCCAGAGGAACGGGCCCAGGAAGGCCAGCGTGATCAGCGCCAGCGAGAGCAGGGCGGCGGCGCGGCCGGCGAGCCTCGTCATGAGTCCTCCACCTTGATCAGGCGCAGGTAGACCAGCGAGAACAGCGCGCCGATCACCAGCATGACCAGCGCGATCGCCGAGCCGTAGCCGATCTCGAAGTAGCGGAACGCCTGCTCGTACATGTACAGCGGCGTCGTCTGGCTGGCCGTGCCCGGGCCGCCGCCCGTCAGGGCGTAGATGAGGCCGAAGCTGGCCAGGGTCTGCAGCGTGATCAGCATGAGGTTGGCCATGATGGAGCGGCGGATCAGCGGCAGCGTGATGTGCAGGAGCCGGCGGCCGGGGCCCGCGCCGTCCACGGCGGCGGCCTCCACCAGGTCGGCGGGCACCTCGGAGAGCGCGGCCGAGTAGACGAGCATGGAGAAGGCCGTGCCGCGCCAGATGTTCGCCAGGATCACCGCCAGCATCGGGGCCGTGTAGAGCCACTCCTGGGAGAGGCCCAGGACCCTGTTGAGCGTGCCCTCCTCGGCCAGGAACGAGAACCAGCAGGCCGCGGCCACGACCTCCGGCACCACCCAGGCGGCGATCACCACGCCGTTGACGACGCTGCGGGTCACCCGGCCGCGGCCGCGCTGGAGGAGCGCGATGATCAGGCCGAGGGTGTTCTGGCCGATGACCGCCGAGCCGATGACGAAGACGAACGTCAGGAGGAACGAGTTCAGGAAGTTCGGGTCGCCGAAGAGCTTGACGAAGTTGGCCACGCCGACGAACCGCGAGTGAACCGAGGCCGAGCCCGTCAACGTCTCGTTGGTGAAGGCTATGTAGACGCTCCACAGGATCGGCCCCGCCAGGAAGAGCGCGAGCAGGACCAGGGCGGGACCCAGGGGCAGGAGCCAGCGCATGGCGTTCCGCCGTGACGAGCCGCGTACCGGGCGGCTCGTCACGGGCGGAGGCGGGGCGGTGACGATCGTCATCGCGACAGGACCTTGTCGGGGCCGCCGACCGCGGCCGGGAGCGCCTTGGCGTAGTTCGCGGTGGCCTCCTCAGGGGTCCGCGAGCCGGTCACGACCGCCTCCATGGCCTCCTGGACCTGGGTGGACACCTTCGGGTACACCTCGTACGCGGGCCGGTAGTGGGTGACGGAGGCCAGGTCGGTCCAGAACTTGACGCTCGGGTTGTCGGCGCTGTACTTCGGGTCGGCGGCCACGTCCTTGCGGGCGGCCAGGTCACCCGTGCCGACCGAGTACGCCATCGAGTTCTCCTTGTTCGTGGCCGTGGTGATGAAGTCGAACGCCTCCTGCTTGTGCTTGGTGTACGCGCTCATCGCCATGACCCAGCCACCCGACATGCTGACCGCACCCGGCGCCTCGCCGTTCTGCGTCGGCATGGGCGTCCAGCCGATCTTCTCCGTCCACTCGGGCCACGGCTTGGTCCCGGTGGGCCTCCAGGCCGAGCTCGCCCAGGCCCCGTCGAGGGAGATGCCGAGCTTGGCCTCGGGGAACCACTCCATGGTCACCTTGTCGCCGAGCTTGGCGTTGTGGGCGTCGGCCTGCTTCGGGCCCAGCTCCTCCCGGAAGACGGTGTTGACGAAGGTCAGGGCGTCGGTGAAGTTCTTGCCGCCGGCCACCCACTTCTTCTGCGCGTCGTCGTACAGGGTGCCGCCCGGCGTGCCGTACAGGAGCATCTCGAAGCCCTGCATGGTCGACGCCTCGCCATGGATCTTGGTGGCGTACATGCTGAACGGGACGACGCCGGGCAGCTTCTGCTTGATCGTGCGGGCCGCCGTCAGCACGTCGTTCCAGGTCTTCGGCTCCCACGGGACCGGCAGGCCGGCTTTGGCGAAGACGTCCTTCTGGTACCAGAGGCCGCGCGTGTCCGTGCTGATCGGCACGCCGTAGATCTTGCCGTCGCCACCCTTGGCGGCCTGCTTGACCGAGTCGGGGAACTGGGCGCTCCAGTCGGGCCACTTCGCCAGGTAGTCGTCGAGCGGGGCCAGCTTGCCGGCCGCGACGTCCGCGTTGACCTGGAACGTGTCGTGGTAGTAGAGGTCCGGAGCCGAGTCGGGGGAGCGGTTGAGCAGCGCCAGCTTCGTGTAGTACGCCTCGTTGTTGCCCTGGACGGCCGTGAGCTTGATCTTGACGCCCGGATGGGCGGACTCGTACTGCTGCTTCGCGGCGGCGAGCATCTTCTCCAGGTACGGCCACGTCGTCTCGACCTTGTAGAGGACCTCGAGTTCCTTGGCGCCTGAGGCGTTCTGCGGGGTGCCGCCACCGCACCCGGCGACGGCGGTCAGGAGAAGGAGGAGAGAACCGGCCAGCGTACGTTTCATCACGCGCTCCCCGTGTTTCCTTGGGTTTGCGGAGAACGTAAATCTATTTGATTTACTAAGTCAACACTCTGTGGTGACATGGCTCACATGCGACTGGGCACGAACCTGCCCAAGGTGGGGAGCTACAACCGGGCCGTGGTCCTGGAGGCGATCCAGGCGTCCGACGGCATCAGCCGGGTGCAGATCGCCGCCCGCACCCGGCTGACCGCGCAGACCGTGTCCGTGATCGTGCGCCGGCTGCTGGAGGAGGGGCTCGTCGTCGAGGACGGGTCCGTGCCGTCGGGCGGGGGCAAGCCGCGCACGATCCTGCGCGTGGACCCGGACGCCGGCTACGCGATCGGGGTGCACTTCGATCCCGAGGAGATCTCCTGCGTGCTGGCCGATCTGGCCGGGCGGCCGGTCGAGCGGCTGCGCCGGCCCGTACGGCCCGGCCTGGAGCCCGAGGCGGTGATCCGGCAGATGGCCAGGGCCGCGCGGCGGATCCTGCGGGAGGCGGGGGTGGCGGACGGCAAGGTGCTGGGGGTAGGGCTGGCCTGCCCGGGGCCGCTGGACGGGGACGGGGTGATGGTCTCGCCGCCCAGGCTGCCCGCGTGGGACCAGGTGCCGATCAAGGCGCTGCTGCACGAGCACACGCGGTTCCCGGTGACCGTGGACAACGACGCCACCGCCGCGGCGATCGGGGAGCGGTGGGCCGGGATCGCGCGGACCACGCCGAGCTTCGCCTACCTGTACCTGGGGACGGGCATCGGTGGCGGGATATTTCTGGATAACCAGGTATATCGGGGGCGGTCGCTGAACGCGGCCGAGTTCGGGCACATCACGCTCGAGCCCGACGGGCCCGAGTGCTACTGCGGCAACCGCGGCTGCGTGGAGGCGGTCTGCTGCCCGAGCGCCATCGAGGCCGCCATGGGCGGGCGCGTCTCCCACAAGGCCGTCTGCGCGGCCGCCGCCAGGGGGGAGCCCGAGGCGCGGCGGGTGATCGAACGGGTGGCGGAGCGGCTGGCCGACGCCGCCGTGAGCGTGGTGAACATGCTGGACATCGACCTGCTCGTACTCGGCGGGCCCGCGCTCAGGGAGGTGGGGGAGCTCTACCGCGAGGTCATCGCGCGGGCCGTGTCGACCAGGACGCTGGCCAGGCGGCTGCACGCCGTCCGCGTGGAGACCTCGCCGATCGCGGCCGACGCCGCCGCGATCGGCGCGGCCTCACTGGTCTTTCACGCCACGTACGCGCCCCGCCTGGGCGCCCTCCTCAGCGACTAGGCCCGCTTCAGCCGGAGCGTGACCAGCTCGAACGGGCGCAGCGACACCGACAGCCCCTGCCCCGGCGCGCCCGTGGGCCGCTCCAGCAGGTCGGTGGCGACGACCTCGGCGACGGGGAAGCCCGGCGTCAGCGTGGCGCGGGCCCGGCCGCCCCTCGACTCGTGGAAGCGTACGATCACGTCGCCGCTCCCGTCGTCGGCCAGCTTGACGGCGGTCACCACGACGGCGTCGTCGTCCACCGTGACCAGCGGCTCCACCTCCGCCGCCGCGCCGGCCACCAGGCGCTCGGGCAGGTTGACGAAGTAGCCCTCGCGCACCGCGTCGCCGATCGTCGCACCCGGCACGAGCGCGTGCCGGAAGCGGTGCACGCCCTGGTCGGTCTCCGGGTCGGGGAAGCGCGGGGCCCGCAGCAGCGAGACGCGCACGGTGGTGGTCGTGCCCGAGTCCGGGCGGACGGCCCGGGTGACGTCGTGGCCGTACGTCGAGTCGTTGACCAGCGCGACGCCCCAGCCCGGCTCCTCCACGTGCACGAAGCGGTGGTTGCACGCCTCGAACTTGGCCGCCTCCCAGCTCGTGTTGGTGTGCGTGGCGCGGTAGGCGTGGCCGTACTGGCTCTCGGAGGCGTACCGGTCGGCGCGCACGTCCAGCGGGAACGCCAGCTTGAGGAACTTCTCCGTCTCGTGCCAGTCGACCTCGGTGAGGATGTCGAGCCGCCCGCCGGCCAGCGTGAGCACCTGCGTCACCGTGGAGGACCCGAACGAGCGCCGGATGCGGACCCCGTCGCCGTCGAGGCTCACCTCGTCGGCGTCCACGAGGTCGGTGACCGTGTTGCGGTAGAACTCGTCCACGTCCCAGGCGTCCCACTTGTTGGGGAAGTCGGGGTGGAGCTGCAGGAGGTTCGCCGCCTGGCCGGGCGGGACGGTCTCCCGGCCCGCCGTCAGATCGCGGGCGGACACGACCAGGCCGCGGGCGTCGATCTCCACCCTGAGCAGGTCGTTCTCCAGGACGAAACCGCCGCCGTCGCGCTCGCGCGTCTCCGTCCACCGCGCGCCGGAGACGGCCCGGGCGCCTCCTGCCGGAACGCCGTGGCGGGTGTGCGGGGCGCCGTTGAAGACCACCCCGCGGTCGCCGTCGCCGGCCAGGGCGCGCTGCGCGGTGTCGATGATCTCGTTCAGCTCCGCGGCCACCGCCTCGTACGTCCGGCGCGCCTCCCGGTGCACCCACGCGATCGACGAGCCCGGCAGGATGTCGTGGAACTGGTGCAGCAGCACCGTCTTCCAGATCCGGTCGAGCCGCTCGTACGGGTACGAGGCCCCGGCGCGCACGGCCGCGGTGGCCGCCCACAGCTCGGCCTCCCGCAGCAGCGACTCGCTGCGCCGGTTGCCCTGCTTGGTCTTGGCCTGGCTGGTGAGCGTGGCGCGGTGCAGCTCGAGGTAGAGCTCGCCCACCCAGACCGGCGGGTTCGGATACTCGGCCTCGGCCTTGGCGAAGAAGTGGGCGGGCGGCTCCCACGTGACGGCGGGCGAGCCCTCCAGGTCGCGCACCCTGGCCGCCTTGGCGACCATCTCGCGCGTCGTGCCGCCGCCCCCGTCGCCCCAGCCCGTCGGCGCGAGCGAGTGCCGCGCGACGCCCTTGTCCTTGAAGTTGCGGGCCGCGTGTGCCAGCTCGCGGCCGGTCATCGAGCAGTTGTAGGTGTCCACCGGCGGGAAGTGCGTGAAGATCCGCGTCCCGTCGATGCCCTCCCACAGGAACGTGTGGTGCGGGAACGTGTTCGTCTGGCTCCACGAGATCTTCTGCGTGAGCAGCCGCTTCGACCCGGCCGCCTTGATGATCTGCGGCAGCCCCGCCGCGAACCCGAACGTGTCCGGCAGCCACACCTCCTCGTTGTCGATGCCGAACTCGTCGATGAAGAACCGCTTGCCGTGCACGAACTGCCGGGCCATCGCCTCGGAGCCGGGCATGTTCGTGTCGGACTCCACCCACATGCCGCCCGTCGGGACGAACCGGCCCGCGGCCACCGCCTTGGTCACCTTCGCCCACACCTCGGGGCGGTGCTCCTTGATCCACGCCCACTGCTGCGCCTGCGACATGGCGAACACGAAGTCCGGCTCGTCCTCCAGCAGGGCGGTCATGTTCGAGGCGGTGCGGGCCACCTTGCGCACGGTCTCGCGCAGCGGCCACAGCCAGGCCGAGTCGATGTGCGCGTGGCCGACGGCGCTGATCCGGTGCGCCGAGGGCACCGCCGGGGACGACAGCACGCCGGTCAGCTCGGCCCGGGCGGCGGCCGCCGTGCCGTTGACGTCCTGGAGATCGACGGCGTCCAGCGCCCGCTCCAGGGCCCGCAGCAGCTCCCAGCGGCGGGTGCCGTCGGCGGGCAGCTCCAGCATCAGCTCGCCGAGCACCTCCAGGTCCATCACGAGCTGCCACACGGTCTCGTCGAAGACGGCCAGGTCCATGCGGGCCAGCCGGTACAGCGGGTCGCCACCGGCCGTCTCCCTGTCGCCCAGGTGCGTCGGCCGGAAGGGCGGGTAGCCGAGGATGACGGGGTTGGAGGCGGCCTCGACGTGCAGGCGCACCCGCTCGCCGCCCTCGACGGGGGAGCCGATGCGTACCCACTGGTTGCGGGGGTTGAGGCCCTTCACCGGCGAGCCGTCGGGGCGGTAGACCAGGCCCTCGCTCTGGAAGCCCGGCATGTTCTCGTTGAAGCCCAGGTCGAGGATGGCCTCCACGGTCCTGCCCGCCCATTCGGCGGGCACCGTGCCGGTGACCGTGAACCAGCTCGTGCCCCAAGGAGCGCCCCACGCGGTGCCGGTCGCGATCGGCTCGGGCGTCGCCGCCAGCCCCTCCGCGACCGGTACGGGCTCGCCCGGCGCGTGCCAGACCGCCACCTCCAGCGGGACGGACTCGGGATACACGGCCGGGCGGATGCGCTCGTCCAGCACCCGCTGCAGGCGGGCCTCGACCAGGTTGCGGTCATCATGCATGTCAGGCGGCTCCCCACGGAAAGGCGACAGATCAGCCTTTAGCACGTTAAGCAACTTGATCGCGCCCGGCAATGCACAAACCCCATCACCTCAGCGCGGGCCGCCGCACGCCGCTGCGGCGCGGCCGGGCTTCCTCGATCCCTCCCCTCTCCACAAGACCCCGGCCGAAGTGCGGCCCGCACTTCGGCCGGAGATCCCTTGGGTGCGCCGTCGGGTGGCAGCAGGGTGGCAGCAGGGTGACGGCAGGGTGGCGGCAGGGTGGCGGCAGGGTGGCGGCAGCGCGGGAGGACGGTGGCGGATTCCCGACAAGTCGGGATCTGGCCACACCAACCTCATAGACAACGTCCATCCGGATGACTAGTAATTCGGTATTCGTGCTTACCGATTCTCTGGAGGTCGTCCATGGGACGATGGCGGGTTGCGGCCGTCTCCATGGTCATGGTCGCATCGTTATTCTCGGCACCCGGCGCGCACGCCGGCACCGAGGCGGCCGGCCCGCCGATGGCGTTCACGAGCGCCCCGGCCGGCGAGATCACGCTGATCACCGGTGACCAGGTGCAGGTGCGGGCCGTGGACGGCGAGCACCGTGCGGTGACGGTCACCCCCGCGCCGCGGGCGGACGGCTCCGTGCCGACGTTCCAGGTGCTGGAGACGGACACCGGCGTGACCGTCGTCCCCGACGACGTCGCCGCCCTGGTCCCCGACCGGCTCGACACCGCGCTGTTCAACGTGACCGAGCTGGCCGAGCAGGGCTACGCGGGAGGCGCCATCCCGCTCATCCTCACCTACGAGGGCAACGCCACCAAGGCCGCCATCCCCGCCGTCAAGCAGGCCCGCACGCTGGAGAGCATCGGCGGCGCGGGCGTGTCGGTGGCCACCCGGGACGCCGCGGCGTTCGGGGCCGAGCTGGCCAAGCTGGCCACCCCGAGCCTGCGGGCGGCGGGCCCGCTGGCGGGCGTGCGGAAGATCTGGCTCGACCGCAAGGTGAAGCCGGACCTGGAGCAGAGCGTGCCGCAGATCGGCGCCCCCGAGGCGTGGGCGGCCGGGTACGACGGCACCGGCACGACCGTGGCCGTCCTCGACACCGGCGTGGACGCCGCGCACGCCGACCTGGCGGGCAAGGTCGCCGACCAGCGCGACTTCACCGGCCAGAGCGTCGCCGGCGACCCCCACGGGCACGGCACCCACGTCGCCAGCACCATCGCGGGCACGGGCTCGGGCGGCGTCGGCAAGGGCGTCGCGCCCGGCGCGCGGCTGCTCAACGGCCGCGTGCTCGACGCCGACGGCTACGGCCAGCTGTCGTGGATCATCGACGGCATGGAGTGGGCGGCCGGCGAGAAGCACGCCGAGGTCGTCAACATGAGCCTGGGCGGCCGCGAGCCCGGCGGCCCGCTCACCGCGGCGGTGACGCAGCTCAGCAAGCAGTACGGCACGCTGTTCGTGGTGGCCGCCGGCAACGACGGCTGCGACGGGTGCGTGGGCGCCCCGGGCGACGCCCCCGAGGCGCTGACCGTCGGCGCGGTGGACAAGCGGGACGCGCTGGCGCCGTTCTCCAGCAGGGGCCCGATCACGGCCGACCAGTCGGTCAAGCCCGACGTCACCGCCCCCGGCGTGGACATCACCGCCGCCAAGGCCGGCGGCGGCACCCTCACGCTGTCCGGCACCTCGATGGCGACCCCGCACGTCGCGGGCGCGGCGGCGCTGCTGCGCCAGGCCCGCCCGGGGATCGCCGGCAACGAGCTGAAGTCGCTGCTCATGGCCAGTGCCAGGCCCGGCCAGGACATCTCCGTGGACGAGCAGGGCGCGGGCCGCATCGATGTGGCCGCCGCGCTGAAGGGCTCGGTCGTGGCCTCGACGGGTTCGGCGAGCTTCGGCAAGCTCACCACCGGCGAGCGGAAGAGCCTCACCGTGGGCTACCACAACCTCGGCCAGGCGCCCGCCGAGCTGGACCTGGCGGCCGGCGACGCATTCACCGTCGAGCCGTCGAAGCTCACCGTGCCCGCCGGCGGGAAGGCCGAGGTGACGGTCACGGCCAAGGCGGCCGAGAGCGGGCTGGTGCGCCAGGAGCTGACGGCCGCCGTCGCGGGCGGCAGCCCGGTCCGCACGCTGCTGACCGCCAGTGTCGACGACAAGCGCGTCGAGCTGCGCGTACGCGGCATCGCCCGCGACGGCCGCCCTGGCCGCGGCGGTTTCACCGTCCTCAACCTGGACGAAGGCACCCTGGTCGGCCGCCTGCTCCCCGGCGACCCCTCCCAGCCCTGCACCGACCAGAAGTACGGCACCGGCACCTGCCTGCTGGTCAAGCCCGGCACCTACTCCGTGCTCGGCCACATCTTCACCATGCCCGCCACGCAGGACAGCACCGCCGGCGGCAAGCCGCTCAACGAGAGCCTGCTCGGCGACCCGGAAATGAAGATCACGGAGAACACCGAGGTCGTGCTGGACGCCCGCAAGGCGGTCGAGGTGAAGGTCGAGACGCCCGACCACCGGACCAAGCGGAACACCGGCGCCGCCGGGGCCCTCATGTGGTACCGCTCCGGCGAGCAGGGCACCGCGCTGCGCGGCGGCACCACGATCTCGCCCGGCGCGCAGATCCAGGAGCGGCTGTTCGTCCAGCCCACCAGGAAGGTCACCAAGGGCACCTTCACCGTCGCCACCCGCTGGCGGCTGGCGGCCCCCGAGATCGAGCTGTCCACGCCCGGCCTGGACCTGGAGCCGCAGTACGTCGACCCGGTCCAGTTCAGCGACTTCTCCACCGAGTACCCGCGCCTGGACGGCACCCAGCTGCTCATGGCCGTGGACGCGGGGCGGGGCGGCGCCGAGGAGATCAAGGCCCGCGACCTGCGCGGCAAGCTCGCCGTCATCCGCCGCACGGACGGCGTGCCCGTCTCCACCCAGTCCAACGCCGCCGCGGCGGCCGGGGCCAAGATGGTCGCCGTCTACAGCGACCGGCCGGGCGCCGACGTCACCACCGGCGGCAACATGGTGAAGCTCGCCGTCCCGACCGTGCGCCTGACGCACGAGGAGGGGCTGAAGCTGGTCGCGCGGCTGCGCCACCTGCCCGTGCCGATCCTGGCCAAGGGCAACGTCGCCAGCCCGTACGTCTACGACCTCTACCTGCGCGAGAAGGGCCGCGTGCGCGACTCGCTCACGTACGTGGTCAGGTCTAGGTCGCTGGCCAGGATCGAGACCGGCTACCACAGCCAGCTGGCCGACGACGTGACGATGAACGAGGCCAGGTTCGTCTTCGAGCCGTGGGACACCTCGTCCATCTCCACGAACCTCCCCCTGGCCAAGACGCCGCGCACCCGCACCGACTACGTCACCCCCGACCCCGAGCTGAAGTGGAGCTCGTCGGCGGGCAGCCCGGAGCGGTCCTACAACAACATGTGGCCGCACCCGGACACGCCGCGCGTCCTGATGTCGTCGCCGGAGTTCCGCCCCTACGAGGTGGGGGAGCGGGTCGGCCGGACGCTGTTCAAGCAGCCGGTGATGCCCGGCATCAACCCGCGCAACCCGCTGCGCCGTGACGGTGACCGGCTGCGCATCTCGATGCAGGGCTTCGTGGACGCCGACCGCAACTACGGCGACGGGTACACCAGCATGTTCGAGCACGGCCTGAAGAGCGACTTCCGGCTCTACCAGGGCGACAAGCTGCTGCTGCAGACGAACTACCTGCCCTCGGGGTCGGGTGTGCTCCCGCCGGAGCAGGCCACGTACCGGATCGAGTACGACCTCGCCAACGAGGCCGAGTGGGCGAAGCTGTCCACCCGCACGAGGGCGGTGTGGACGTTCGGCTCGGAGCGGACCACGGCGACGACGGTGATCCCGCTGCTGCTGGCCTCGTTCGACGCGCCCGTGGACCTGAAGAACCAGGCCAGGTCGCACCGGCTCGGCCTGTCGCTCTACCACCAGGAGGGCGCGCCGCAGAGCGCGGTCAAGGACGTCTCGCTGGAGGTGTCGTACGACGACGGCGCCACCTGGAAGCCGGCCCGCCTGCGTGACAGGGGCGAGCGGAGTTACGAGACGACGCTCGACCGCTCGCCGTCCGGCTTCGTCTCGCTGCGGCTGAAGGCCTCCGACGTCAACGGCAACACCCTGTCGCAGGAGGTGATCCGCGCCTACGCGGTGCGCTGAACGCCGTGCAGGAGGGTGTCGATCACCCTCGTGGCCAGGGCGTCCGGATCGGAGCCTGGGGGAGAGCCGTGCGCGGCCTCCCCCAGCAGCGCGAGATAGACCTGCCGGGCCCAGACGATGTCGGCGCCGGGGCCCAGCAGCTTCCCGAACACCGCCTCGCACAGCTCCATCACCTCGGACTGCACCGCCTGGGCCTCCTTGCTGAGCGGCACCGGGCGGGCCAGCGTGAACCGCCAGCCGAGCTTGATCTGCAGGATGTTGGCCGTGGCCTGATGGAGTGCCACCTGGGCGGGCGCGGTGTGCGGGCGGGCGGCGTGCACGGCGTCCTGGATCTCCCGCCACGCGGCCACCTCCATGGCCTCGATCAGCGCCTCCCGGCTGGCGAACCTGCGGTGGACGGTCGCCCTGGCCACCCCCGCCGCCTCGGCGACCTGCTCCATCGTGGCCACCGGATTGGCGCTGAGCACGTCTTCCGCCGCCGCCATGATCGCGCGCATGCTGCGCTCGGCGTCGGCCCGCAGTCTTCCCATGAAGGAGACGGTACAGCCTTAAACTGAGACGAAATGGCGCAGTTCTACTAGAACGTGCTACTTTCCAACTCATGACTTACGCACTTGTCACCGGAGCCTCCTCCGGGATCGGCGCCGAGTTCGCGCGCCGGCTGGCCGCCCGAGGGCATGACCTGGTGCTGGTCGCCAGGTCCGGCCCAGCGCTGGAAACCCTCGCCGCCTCGCTGCGCCAGGCCCACGGGGTGCGGGCCGAGGTGCTCGTCCAGGACCTGTCCGCCCCCGACGCGGCCACGCGGGTCGCCGAAGAGGTGGCCGCCCGCGGGATCGCCGTCGAGCTGCTCGTCAACAACGCCGGCTTCGGCACGGCCGGGCACTTCGCGCAGATCGCGCCGGAGCGCGAGCACGACGAGCTCATGGTCAACGTCGTCGCGCTGGTGGGGCTGACGCACGCGTTCCTGCCGGGCATGCTCGCCCGGGGCTCCGGCGGCGTGGTGAACGTGGGCTCCACGGCCGGCTTCAACGTCGCCCCGTACTTCGCGACCTACGCCTCGTCCAAGACGTTCGTGCTCAACTTCAGCCTCGCGCTCTGGAGCGAGCTGCGCGGCACCGGTGTGAAGGTGCTGGCGGTCGCGCCGGGGCCGGTCGAGACCGCGTTCTTCGAGCGGATCGGCACCAGGGAGGCGGCCATCGGCGCCAAGTTCGCCACTCCCGAGCTGGTCGTCACGACCGCCCTGCGCGCGTTCGACCGCGACCGCGGGTACGTGGTGCCCGGCCGGGGCAACCTGGGCCTGGCCCACCTGATGCCCCGCCGCCCGCGCAAGCTCCTGGCCCTCATCGGCCGCCGCGTCACCCGCCAGGTCGCCGACGCCCTCACACCCTCCCCGGGGCATGGCTGAGGCGCGCGGCGGGCACGGGCAGCCCTACCGGAAGCCGCGGTCCGCGCGGTCGCGCCGGAAGGCGTCCAGGCGGTCGAAGTCCAGGTCGTGGGCCGAGACCGGGTCGTCGCCCGTGCCGGTGAAGAAGCCGGCGCGGGTCCGCGGGCAGGGGTTGGCGAACCCGGCGACGCCCGCGCAGGGATGCCCGTGGTAGGTGGTCTCGTGGTGCCAGTCGCTGACCGCCACGTACGTCATGAACTCGTACGCCCGCGCCACGGTCATGTGCTGCCACAGCTCGCGCGCCGGGGCGGGGCCGTCCCAGCGGGTGATCGAGAAGGCCGGCACCAGCACCGCGTCGAGGCCGTCGCGCCCGGCCAGGCTGGCCGAGTACCACAGGTCGGCGCAGAGCAGGACGTGCAGGCGGCGGCCGTTCAGCTCGAAGCCCGCGCTCGGGAGGCCGGGGACCACGCCCGAGCGCAGCTCGACGTCGTAGGGGTGGACCTTGTCGTACTCCGTCAGCAGCTCGCCCCCGGCGTCGAACACGGCGCCCCGGTTGACCGGGCCGTCGTAGTGGGACCCGCCGACGACCGCCATCCCCGCCCCCTTGGCCAGGGCGCGCACCCTGGCCAGGTATTCGGCACGGGGCAGGCCGGCACCGGCCAGCTCGGGCAGGAGCACCACGTCGCCCGAGCGGGCGGTGACGAGCTCCTCGATCGCGTCGAAGTTGGCGTGGCCGTCGGGAGACCAGTGAGGGGGCTGAACCAGGAGGATCTTCACCCTTCCACTGTGACGGGTGAAGGGCCTACTGCGGCTGGTGTACGCGTATAACGGACAGGTCCTCTACGTGTACGGGCTCGCGGCAGTGCGCGCACACCATGAGCGGCTCCAGCGGCTCGCCGCAGCTGTGCCGCCACACCGTCGGCGGCTCGCCCTTCGTGACGTACCGGTCGCCCCAGTCCATGAGCGACAGCAGCACCGAGTGCAGCGCCCGCCCGGCGTCGGTCAGCACGTACTCGTAGCGCGGCGGGTGCGACTCGTACAGCTCGCGCTCCAGCAGCCCGACCTCCTCCAGCTTGCGCAGCCTGGTGGTGAGGATGTCGCGGCTGGCACCGGTGTTGCGGGCGATCTGGTCGAAGCGGCGCACGCCCAGCAGGACCTCCCGCATGGCCAGCAGGCTCCAGCGCTCGCCGACGACCGTCAGCGCGTTGGCGATCGAGCATTCCCTGGGCATGCTCACCTCCGAGAGTCCGAATTTCCAACCTACCTGTTGCCGGGGATCGCCGCGAGCAGCTCGCGGGTGTAGTCCGCGGACGGGCGGTCGAAGACGTCCTCGGCGGTGCCGCTCTCCACGATCCGCCCGCCGCTCATGACGTGCACCTCGTGCGAGATCATCCGTACGACGGCCAGGTCGTGGCTGATGAACAGGTAGCTCAGCCCGAGCTCGCGCTGCAGCCCGGCGAGCAGCTCCAGGATCTGCGCCTGCACCAGCACGTCGAGCGCCGAGACGGCCTCGTCCAGCACGACCAGCTCGGGCGAGAGCGCCAGCGCCCGCGCGATGGCCACCCGCTGGCGCTGGCCGCCGGACAGCTCGTGCGGCAGCCGGTCGGCCATGGACGCGGGCAGCGACACCTTCTCCAGCAGCTCGGCGGCGGCCTTCCTGCGCTCGGCGGCGGTGCCGACGCGGTGCACGCGCAGCGGCTCGGCGATGGACTTCCCGACCGGGTAGCGGGGGTCGAGCGAGGCGTACGGGTTCTGGAACACCGGCTGGACCCGCCGCCGGAAGGCGAACAGCTCCCGCCTGCCGAGCGCCGCCAGGTCCGTGCCGTCGAAGCGGATGCTGCCGGAGGTGAGGTCGTCGAGGCCGAGCAGCAGGTTCGCGGTGGTCGACTTGCCCGAGCCCGACTCGCCCACGATCGAGACGGTACGGCCCTTCGGGATCCGGAACGAGACCCCGTCCACCGCGGTCAGCTCCTCGCCCGTGCCCCTGATCGGGAACACCTTGCGCAGGCCCTCGACCACCACCAGGTCCTCGGCCTCCTGAGGCGGTTCCGCGACGCGGACCGACGACAGGCTCGGCACGGCGTTCAGCAGCCGCCTGGTGTACTCGTGCGCGGGCTCGGCGAGGATCTCCGCCGCCCGCCCGGTCTCGACGATCCGGCCGTCGTGCATGACGGCCACCACGTCGGCCCGCTCCGCCGCCAGCGCCAGGTCGTGCGTGATCAGCAGGACGGCCGTGCCCATCTCGGCGGTGAGCTGTTCGAGCTGGTCGAGGATGCGCCGCTGCACGGTCACGTCCAGCGCGGAGGTGGGCTCGTCGGCGATGAGCAGCTTCGGCCGGCAGGCCAGCCCCATGGCGATCAGCGCGCGCTGGCGCATGCCGCCGGAGAACTCGTGCGGATACTGCCCGATCCGGCGGGCCGGGTCGGGGATGCCGACGAGGTCCAGCAGTTCGAGCACGCGGGCCCGGGCCGCCTTGCCGGTGGCCACGCCGTGGACCTCGAGCGCCTCGGCGATCTGGTCGCCGACGCGCATGAGCGGGTTGAGGTTCGACATGGGGTCCTGGGGGACCAGGCCGATGCCCGCGCCGCGGATCGCGGTCATCTCGCGCCCGGAGAGCCCGGTCAGGTCGCGGCCGTCGAACATGATCCGGCCGCCGGTGATGCGGCCGTTGTCCGGCAGCAGCCGGTTGACGGCGGCGGCCGTGGTGGACTTGCCGGAGCCCGACTCGCCGACCACCGCGACGGTCTGGCCGGGCAGGATCTCCATCGAGACGCCCTTGACGACGGTGACGTCCTGCCTGCGGGTGCGGAAGGCGACCGAGAGGTCACGGATCTCCAGGAGGGGGGTCATGCGGTCCTCGATCGTTGCGTGATGGTCTGCAGCAGCCCGCCCCAGAGGGCGTCGGTGGGGGTGGGGTCGCCCTCGACGAGCAGGCGGTTGCTCGCCAGGGCCAGGGCGATGTCGCGGCCGGGCACGAAGCCGACCGCGCAGCCGACGTAGCCGGGGTGGCCGAGCACGGTCACGGTCTCGTCCCACAGCTGCAGCTCGTACGTGCGGAACCCCAGGGCCTGCCCGGCGTCGGGGCCGGGGGTGAAGAACTCCTCGGCCACCTCGGGCCGCCACAGCCGGTCGTGCTCCTCGTACCGGGACATCGCCAGGCCGTAGGCGAGCAGGTCCGGCACGGTCGAGAACAGCCCGGCGTGCCCCGCGACCCCGCCGAAGGCGTGATGGGCGTTGCCGTCGGCGACCTCGCCGAGCACCGGCCCGCGCCGCCAGCGCGCGAAGTCGGAGCTGCGGTACGGCACGGGATACGGCCGGCCGGTGTCGAGCATGACCATCTCGATCCGGTCGTCCAGGGCGCTCATGGCCACCTCGGGGCCGACCGGGCGGCCGTACCCGGTCGAGCCGAGGCCGAGCGGCTCGGTGACCAGCTCGGTCACGGCCCGGTCCAGGCTCAGGCCGGTGACGGTCTCGACGATCCGGCCGAGCAGGACGAAGCCGAGGTCGGAGTAGTGGCGGGCGCGGCCGGGGCGGTAGCGCGGGGGCGGCGGCGCCGGCTGGATGTAGAGCGGCCACCACTCCCACAGCCCGCCGCGGTGCAGGAGCAGGTCCCGCACGGTGATCGCCTCGTACGAGTGGGCGAGGTACGCGCTCAGCGGCGCGTCCAGATCCACCAGCCGGTCGGACACCAGCCGGATGAGCGCCGTCGTGGTGGCCACGACCTTCGTGACCGAGGCGAGGTCGTGGCAGGTGTCCAGGGTCATCGGCGCGTCGCCTACGAGCCGGCCGTCCTCCCGGCGCACGGTCCGGTGACCGGCGCACTCGGCGAGGTCGAACCACGGCGTCCGCGCGGCCATGACCACCCCCGCCGGGGCGCTCGCCGATTCGTCGCCCGCGGCACCGTGGTCAGGAGAGCTCATCGCGTCAGCACCAGCGAGCGGGGCGGCTCGGCGACCGGCGCCGGCAGCGCGAGCGGCCCCGCGCCGGGCGTCAGCGTGCCGAGGATGCGGGCCTCCCGGGCGCCCGTCCCGCCCGGCGCCGTGCCGGGCAGGCCGTGCGCGGTCAGCCAGCCGATCAGCGCGAACGCGATGGCCTCCTTGTCGTCGGACGGGGCCCCGTAGTCGTCGGACGGCGCCACGTCCACGCCGGGCAGCGCGGCCCGCAGCCCGTCCATGAGCACGGGGTTGCGGCAGCCGCCGCCCGAGACGACCAGCGCGCCCACCCCGGCGGCCCGCACGTCCCGGGCCACCGTCCGGACGGTCAGCTCGGTGAGCGTCGCGACCAGGTCGGCGTCTCCGGGCGCGCCTCCCGCCCGGGCCAGGGCGGCCTCCACGTACCCGAGGTGGAACAGCTCCTTGCCGGTGCTCTTGGGGGCCGCCAGCGCGTAGTACGGCTCGTCCAGCAGCACCTCCAGCAGCCGCTCGTCCACCCGGCCCGAGGCCGCGATCCGCCCGTCCGCGTCGAAGCCCCGCTCGTTCAGCCCTCTGCTCGTGACCACCGCGTCGATCAGCGCGTTCGCGGGCCCGATGTCGTAGGCGTACAGCTCGCCGCCGCGCACCACGGTCATGTTCGCGATGCCGCCCAGGTTGAGCGCCGCCGCCCCGCCCTCGTGGGCCCGCAGCAGCAGCCCGTCCAGCACCGACACCAGCGGCGCCCCGTGCCCGCCCGCCGTGATGTCCCGGACGCGCACGTCCGACAGCACCGGGACGCCGGTCCGCTCGGCGATCCACGCGGGCTGGCCGATCTGCAGCGTGCCGAGCGCGTGCGTGCCCTCCACCCAGTGGAACACCGTCTGCCCGTGCGAGACGATCAGGTCGACGGGCCCGCCCAGCGCGATCGCCGACGCCGCGGCCTCGGCGAAGCTCTGCCCGATGAGCGTGTCGAGCACGCACACCTCGGCCAGCGTCGTCTCGGCCGGCGGCAGCGCCGCGATCAGCCGGGCCCGCAGCTCCGCCGGGTACGGCGTGCTCGCCGTGTGACCCACCCGGCCTTCGAGCAGGCCGCCGACGAGCTCGAAGTCCACGACGGCCACGTCGATCCCGTCGTGCGACGTGCCGGAGATCATCCCAAGAATTCTCATCGTCTTCCTCGCGGGTCGAAGGTGTCACGCAGACCGTCGCCGAGCAGGTTGAGGCCCACCACCAGCAGCACGACGAGCGCGCCCGGCGCGATCAGCGTCCACGGTGCCACGAAGACCAGGCTGCGCGCCTCGAAGATCATCGAGCCCAGTGACGGCGCGGGCGGCGGCGTGCCCAGGCCCAGGAAGCTCAGCGACGCCTCGGTCAGCACCGCCCACGACAGCGACAGGGCGACCTGGACGATGACGATCGAGGTGATGTTCGGCAGGACGTGCCGGAGCATGATCTGCCAGCGGCTCATGCCGGTCGAGACGGCCGCCTTCACGTACTCGATCTCCCTGAGCGACAGCACCGGGCCCCGGGTGACGCGGACGAAGATGGGCACGTACACGATGGCGATGGCCACGGCGATCGTGAACCAATTCCGGTCCAGCACCGACGCCAGCGACAGCGCCAGCAGCAGCGGCGGGAACGCGAACAGCACGTTCGTGACCCCGCCGATCGCGCCGTCGGCGACGCCGCGGTAGAAGCCGGACACAAGCCCGCCCAGCGTGCCCGCCACGGTCGCGAACACCACGGCGACGACCGCGATGAGCGCCGAGTTGCCGACCCCGGCCGCCACCCGGGAGAACACGTCCCGGCCGAACTGGTCGGTGCCGAACAGGTGCGCGCCGGACGGCGCCCCGAACCGGGAGGGCGGGTGCTGCGCGACCGGGTCGTACGGCAGCAGCCCCGCGTACGACAGCGCCGCCACGATCGCCAGCAGCACGAGGATCACCGACCCCGCCACCAGGGCGGGACTCCTCCTCACGAGGCCCTCACCCTCGGGTCGATGACCCGGTAGAGCACATCCGTCAGCAGGTTGACCAGCACGAACGCCAGCGCGATCACCAAGACCGTGCTCTGCACGACCGCGTACTCCTTCTGCTGGATGCCCAGCAGCACCTGCCGGCCGACGCCCGGCACGGAGAAGATCTGCTCCACCACGACCGCGCCGCCGAGCAGGTAGCCGAACTGCAGGCCGGTCATGGTCACGATCGGCACGAGCGCGTTGCCGAGTACGTGCCTGACCTGCAGCCGCCGCTCCGGCACGCCCTTGGCGCGGGCGGTGCGGACGAAGTCGTCCGAGCGCACCTCCAGCACCGCCGTGCGGGTGGTGCGCAGGATCGGCGCCGCGATGCCGAAGCCGAGCACCAGCGCCGGCAGGAACATCTGCTGCAGGTTGAGCAGCGGATCGTCGAAGAGCATGGCGAAGCCCTGCCCGTTGGGGTTGAACCCGAACGACGCCGCGAAGATCGACAGCAGCGCCGTGGCCAGCAGGAACGCCGGGACCGACAGCCCCGCCAGGCTCACCAGCTGGCCGAGGGCGTCCCTGGGGGAGTTGGCCCTGGAGGCCGCCAGCATGCCCAGCGGCACCCCGATCAGCAGCGCCAGCACGATCGAGAGCACCGCCAGCTCGAACGTCACCGGCAGCGAGTGCAGGGTCAGGTCGAGCACGCTCTGCTGCTGGCGGGCCGAGTAGCCGAAGTTCCCCGTGAACATGTTGCCCAGCCACGAGAAGAACTGCGCGATCAGCGACTGGTCGAGCCCGTAGTACTGCTCCAGGGCCTGCCGCTGGGCGGGCGTGAGCGCGGCGGCCTCGGTGCCGAGCCCTGCCGTGATCCGGTCGCCGGGGATCGCCCGCAGCATGACGAACACCAGCACGGCCACCCCGAACAGGGTGCCCACCGTGCTGATGACGCGGTTGCGCATACGTCTCATCAGCTGACGGAGGTGGTCCGCAGATACTG
This sequence comes from Nonomuraea sp. NPDC004186, assembly GCF_053603495.1. Classification (NCBI taxonomy): domain Bacteria; kingdom Bacillati; phylum Actinomycetota; class Actinomycetes; order Streptosporangiales; family Streptosporangiaceae; genus Nonomuraea; species Nonomuraea sp. NPDC004186. The sequence continues at coordinate 30,589 of NZ_JBSGFQ010000070.1, forward strand.
CAGCGAGCCGCTGGCCATCGGCACGAAGCCCTGCACGCCGGAGGCCGTGGCGGTGTAGGTGTAGCCGGAGAACAGCCAGATCCAGGGGGCGTTCTCCTCCAGCTTCGCCGAGACCTGCTCGTAGATCGCCTTGCGGGCGGCCTGGTCGGTCGTCGCCTTGCCCTCGGCGAACAGCTTGTCCATCTCGGGCGAGCTGTAGCCGGCGACCTTGTTCAGGTTGCCCTTGCTGGTGAAGTAGCGGCCGTAGGAGCCGTCCGGGTCGGGGCGGCCGCCGTTGAGCGCTACGGCCGCGTCGAAGTCGGCGGCCACCCAGCGGTCCACGAACGCGCCCGACTCCAGCACCTCCAGCTCGAGGTTGATCTTGGCCTCGGCGAGCTGGGCCTTGAGGTTCTGGGCCTCGTTGACCGAGGTCGCGTACTCGCCCTGGGAGACGATGGTCTTGACGGTCACCCCGCCGGACTTGCCCGCCTTGCCGAGATACTCGGCGGCCTTGGCCAGGTCGCGGGCCGGGCAGGGGCGCTTGTTCGGGTCCGACTTGAACGCGGGGGCGGTGATCGGCCCGGTCACCTCGCCCTCGCCGAGCGCGGCGGTGTCGAGCACCTGCTTGCGGTCGATCGCGCACTGGATCGCCAGGCGCACGTTGACGTCCTTGAGGTCGCCGTGCTGCGCGTTGAGCTGGAGCACGTGGTAGTTGAGCTGCGGCGTCTTGGTCACGGTGAGCGTGCCGCCGCCCTGCGCCGTCTGCGCGACGAGCGGGTCGTTGAAGACCGCGAGCTGCACGTTGCCCGACTGCATGGCCGAGACGATGGACGACTCGTCGGGGATGACCCGGAACTCGACCGTGGCCACCTTGGGCTTCTCGCCGCCCCAGTACGCGTCGTTCCTGGCCAGCGTGATCGACTGGCTCGCCACGCGGTTGCGCAGCTTGAACGGCCCGGTGCCGTTCGGCGTGGTGTTGAGCTTCTCCTCGGTGTCGTCGGAGGAGAGCATCGCCATGTTGACCGTGGCCAGGTTGGCCGGCAGCGCGGCGTCGGGCCCGGTCAGCTCCAGCACCACGGTGCCCGCGTCGGGCGCCTCGACCGACTTCACCGACGACAGCGACGCCCTGGCCACGGCCGCCGTCTTCTCGTCCATGATCTTCTCCAGCGACGACTTCGCGTCCTGGGAGTCGAACGCGCTGCCGTCGGCGAACGTGACGCCCTGTCTCAGCTTGAGGGTGAGCTTCTTGCCGTCGTCCGAGGTCTGCCACGACTCGGCCAGCCCGGGGACCACGTTCAGGTCCTTGTCGAACTCCGTGAGCGTCCCGTACAGGTTCTGCAGCACGTTGACGGCCTGGAACTGGGTGGCCTTCCAGGGGAAGAGCGTGTCCGGGTCGGTGGTCACGCCGACCACGAGGGTCTTGCCGGAGGCCGCGCCGCCGGTGCTCGGGGCGGGCCCGGAGGATGAGGACGATGACGAGCAGCTGGTGAGGGCGACGGACAGCGCAGCGGCGATGCCGACCGCGGAGAGTGCGCCACGGGGCATGTTGGTCTCCTGGGGGGAGTCGGTCATAAAATTACGCAGACCCTACCACTGGGGTACTTTCTTTCCGTTGCGGGGATGGGTGAGGATGTCCGAGGACGACGGGACCGTGCTGATCCGCATCCGGGCCGCCATGCCCGCGCTGAGGCCGTCGGAGCGGCGGATCGCGGAGGAGTTCGTCGGCGATCCGGCCCGGGCCGCCAACCTGTCCATCGCCGAGCTGGCCGCCCGCTGCGCGACCTCGACGACCTCCGTGGTGCGCTTCTACCAGCGCATGGGCTACGCCCACTACAAGGACCTCAGGATCGACCTGGCCAGGGCGGTGGCGCGCGAGGAGCTGACCAGGTCGAGCCTGCCGGAGGCGTCCGGCGACATCGACCGGTACGACAGCCTGGAGGGCATCGTCTCCAAGGTGGCCATGAACGAGACGCTGTCCATCGCCGACACGGCCCGTTCGCTGGACATGGAGGCGCTGGCCACCGCCGTGTCGCTGCTGCTGGCGGCCCGGCGGATCGACAGCTTCGGGGTGGGCGCGAGCTCCCTCGTGGGGCTCGACCTGCACCAGAAGCTGTCGCGCATCGGCCGTACCGCGATCAACTGGCACGACTCCCACTCGGCCTGGACGTCGGCGGCCACGCTCGACTCCGGCTGCGTGGCGGTCGCCGTGTCCCACACGGGCGCCACCGTGGACACGGTCGAGTTCCTGTCGATCGCCCGCAAGTCGGGCGCCTCGACCGTGGCCATCACGAACTTCCACGACTCGCCGCTGGCCCGGGCCGCCGACGTGACGCTCACGACGGCCGCGCGGGAGACGAAGTTCCGCTCGGGCGCGCTGGGCAGCCGCATCGCCCAGCTCATGGTGGTGGACTGCCTGTTCACCGGGGTCGCGCAGGCGTCCTACGACGAGTCGATGGCGGCGCTGCGCAACACGTACGCGGTCGTGCACGAGCGGGTCGTCCACAAGCGCGGGTGAGGTTCACAGCCCGGATTCACCTGGGGTTCACGGGCTGTCTCTACCTTTGTGGGCCATGAGCTGGAGGTACCGGGCCAACACGACGTTGGAGGGCCTGACGGGATACACGTTGACGCGGCGGCCGCGGAAGCAGCCGCCGAAGCCGCCGCCACCGCCGCCGCTGGTGATGCAGCGGCTGCCCGGCGACGAGGTGCGGCCGCCCGCCGATCCCGCGCACGACCGGCTGCTGCGCGAGCCGGTCTTCCTGCTGTCGTCCGTACGGTCGGGGTCCACGCTCCTGCGGGTCATGCTGAACAGCCACTCCCAGGTGCATTCGCCCATCGAGACGCACTTCAGGCGGCTCACGGTCGGGCTCGGCACCGAGCCCGTACGGCAGGCCATGGAGGCGCTCGGCCACACCCACAGCGACATCGAGCACATCGTGTGGGACCGGCTGCTGCACCGCGAGCTGACCCGCAGCGGCAAGCCGGTGCTGGCGGAGAAGACGCCGAGCAACGTGTTCGCCTGGCGGCGCATCGCCACCTGCTGGCCCGACGCGCGCTTCCTCTTCCTGCTACGCCACCCCATGTCCATCGTGCAGTCCTGGCACGAGGCCGACCCGGAAAGGCGGCCCATGGAGGAGGCCGTGCCGCGCACGCTGAGCTACATGACGTACCTGGAGGAGGCCCGCACCCACCTCGACGGGCTGACCCTGCGCTACGAGGACCTGGTCGCCGACCCCGAGCGCGAGTTGCGGCGGCTCTGCCTCTTCCTGGGCGTGGAGTTCGAGCCGGCCATGCTCTCCTACGGCGACAAGGACCACGGCGGCTTCGTCAAGGGCATCGGCGACTGGCGCGACAAGATCCGCACCGGGACGGTCGTCGCGGGCCGCCCCCTGCCGTCGGTGGACGAGGTGCCCGACGAGCTGCGCGAGATCTGCCGCCTGTGGGGCTACACGCGGTGACGGAAGTTCAGCTGCGATTTGTCTCCTATTCGCCTTGGGCTCCGATAGGTTGCGGTTCGTGATCGACGGGCCCTCGCGCCGTACCCTGCTCGCCGGAAGTCTCGCCGGCTTCGCCCTGCCCGAACCCGCTCTCGCGGCAGCAGGCCTGCCTTCACGGCCCAACATCGTCGTGATCCTGGCCGACGACCTGGGCTGGGGCGAGATCGGCAGCCAGGGACAGCGCCTGATCAGCACCCCCAATCTGGACCGCCTGGCGGCCGAGGGCGTGCGCTTCGAGACGGCCTACTCCGGGGCGCCGCTCTGCGCGCCGTCGCGCTGCGCGCTGCTCACCGGGCTGCACGCGGGTCACGGCACCGTACGCGAGAACCCGGAGGGCGGGCCGCAGCGCTCGCTGACCGACGCCGACCTCACCTTCGCCGAGCTGCTGCGCCTGTCCGGCTACCGCACGGCCTGCTTCGGCAAGTGGGGCTTCGGCCCCGAGCTGCCGGGCCAGGCCTCGCACCCGAACGAGCGCGGCTTCGAGGAGTTCTTCGGCTACATCGGCCACGCCCACGCCCACCAGTACTTCCCCAAGTACCTGTGGCACAACGGCGCCAAGGTGCGCCTCGACGGCAGGCAGTACGCGCCGGACCTGTTCCGCGAGCGGGCGATCGAGTTCATCCGGCGCGGCGGCGACGACCCGTTCCTGCTCTACTTCCCCACCAACCTGCCGCACTCGCCGAGCGTCATCCCCGGCGACGCCGGGCGCTACGAGAACCGGCCGTGGAGCGGCCCGAACCGGCGGCACGCCGCGCAGGTGGCCCGGCTCGACGCCGACGTGGCCACGCTGGTGCGGGAGTTACGCGCGGCCGGTGTCGCGGAGCGCACGCTCGTGCTGTTCACCAGCGACAACGGGCCGCACAGCGAGAAGGGCGTGACGCCGGAGCTGTTCGACTCCAACGGGCCCTGGCGCGGGGACAAACGCGACGTCTATGAGGGCGGCATCCGCGTGCCGCTGATCGCCTGGTCGCCCGCGTTACGCCCGCGCGTGGTGAAACAGCCGGTGGCCTCGTGGGACGTGCTGCCGACACTCGCGGACCTGGCCGGCGTGCCGGTGCCCGCGCACCTCGACGGCCTGTCCTTCCGCGGCCTGCTCACCGGCGCCGGCGCCCCCAGGCACGACCACCTGGTGTGGAACCGGCCCCGCAAGGCCCAGGCGATCCGCCGCGGCCGGTGGAAGCTGGTCCGCTTCGCGCCGCACATCGCGGGCGCCGGGCCGGAGGGCCGGGTCGAGCTGTACGACCTGGCCACCGACCCGGGGGAACGCCGCGACCTGGCGGCGGAGCGGCTGGAGCTGGTGGACGAGCTGATGACCCTGCTGGACGACTCGATCGGCCCGGACCCGCGGATCCCGTACGGGCTGAAGACCGAGATCACCGGCGGCCAGGTCGTGGTGACGCTGTACAACGGCTCGTCGGTGCCCTGGCGCGAGGTCGAGCTGGGCCTGAACCGCGCGCGGGCCCGCACGATGCCGCGCGTGGACCCGGGAACGGCGATCTCGGTCGGCTTCGCGCTGCCCGGCGGGAGCGGGAAGCGGGTCACGGCCCGCGCCGAGTTCGACGCGGGCGGCCGCTCCCTCTCCTTCAGCAAAGCCGTCTATCAGGGCAGGCAGCCGACGTAGGCGAGGGCCTGCTTGAGCAGCACGCCCTGCCCGCCGGTCATCTCCTGCTGCACCGCCAGGGACGCGGCGTCCTCCGGGGTGAACCACTCCAGGTCCAGGGCGTCCTGCCGGGGCCGGCAGTCGCCCGCGACGGGGACGATGTAGGCCAGGGAGACGGCGTGCTGGCGGGGGTCGTGGTAGGGGGTGACGCCGGGCGTGGGGAAGTACTCGGCGACGGTGAACGGCTGAGGGGAGGCGGGGATGTGGGGGAGCGCCACGGGGCCGAGATCCTTCTCCAGATGACGCAGGAGCGCGTCGCGGATCCGCTCGTGGTGCAGCACCCGTCCCGAGACCAGCGCCCGGCTGACCGTGCCGTCTGACGCGATGCGCAGCAGCAGGCCGACGCGGGTGACCACGCCGGTGTCGTCGACCCGCACCGGCACGGCGTCGACGTAGAGGATGGGCAGCTGGCCCCGCACCGACTCGAGTTCGTCGCGCGAGAGCCATCCAGGCGTGGTTTCGGTCTTTTCGGTCATCTGCTGATCGTACGTCCCCGGATCAGGCCCTCGGGAGCGGTCCTGCCCGCCAGCCAGGAAGCCGCGCAGGTGACCAGGACGATGCCGAAGAACGGCAGGTAGGCGATGACTTTGCGGCTCATGCGAGCTTCCTCCGCTGCCACTGGACGGTGTACTTGGGGTCGTTCGCGGACTCCATCCCGGCGCGGAAGATCCCGAACCGGGTGCACGCGGAGCCCGCGAGCAGGGCCGCGCCCGCCGCCACGGCCGCGATCCTGCTGCGCCGGCCGACGGTCACCCCGGCCAGCGCGCCCGCCAGCGACAGCGCCTCGCCCGCGCGCAGCAGCGGGCTGCGCTTGAGCGGCTCGGCCAGCGGCCCCAGCCGCCGCTCCATCCGGGTGGCGGCCACGCATTCGACGGCCGCGCCCAGCATCGCCACCCGGCGGGCCGGACCCGCCTCCGACAGCGGCGCGGCCAGCATCCCGAGCCCGCCCGCCGCCGCGGCGGCCGAGCCGGCGAACAGGAACGGCATCTCGCGGAACCCCTCGTGCCAGGCGGGCACGGCGGTGTCACAGATCAGCGCGGCGGTGTAGGTGGCCACCGCGGGCCCCACCAGGCCCGCCCCGACCGTGGCGGCCCGGCCCAGCCTGGGCAGGCGCCCGGACAGGTCGGCGGCCCCGGCGCACACGGCCTGCGGCCCGTACGCCGTGAGGATCCACGTGCCGACGCTCATCGGCGAGGTCACCTTGAACACCCGCAGCATGTTGATGAACCGCTCGGGCCGCCCCAGGTCGTGGATCAGCGAGTAGAACGAGCCGCCCAGCGCGCACAGCGCGGCCACCCTGCCCACCCTGGCCAGGCGCGGCCTGCCGGTGAGCTCGGCGACGGCCGCCAGCGTGGACGACGCGCCGGCCAGGCCGCCCAGGAAGAGGTAGCCGGCGATGTCGTGCTCCTGCCACGTCGGCTCGTTGAGCACCGGCCGGCCGTAGTAGGAGTCGTAACCCTTCACCGGGCCCTTCTCTGGGCCCGCCTCCGGCGGCCTGCGCCGCTCGCCCGCGGAGCCCGGCGTGGCCTCGCGTTCGGTGCGCAGCTCGGCCGAGCCGTCCAGGCGCACGTCGGTCTGACTGGTCATCCCCGCCTCCTCCAGATCGGCAGCGCCGTCGCCGCCACGCCCGCCAGCAGGGCGAGCGCCGCGACCCCCGCGTGCCGCCACATCGACGGCAGGTCCCTCGTGGTCACCACGGGATCGGGCGGCAGGCCGTACACCTCGGGCTCGTCCAGCAGCAGGAAGAACGCCCCCATGCCGCCCACCCCGTCGCCCTGGTCGTGCCCGTACAGGCGGGCGGAGGCCGTCCCCGCCGCGCGCACCTGCTCGAGCCGGTGCTCGGCCCGCTCGCGCAGCTCGTCGAGGTCCCCGAACTGGATCGAGTCCGTCGGGCACGTCTTGGCGCACGCGGGCTCCTGCCCGTCGCCCAGCCGGTCGTAGCACATGGTGCACTTGGCGGCCACGCCGCTGCTCTCCCGCTTGCCGATCACCCCGAACGGGCAGGCGGGCACGCAGTAGCCGCACCCGTTGCAGATGTCCTGCTGCACCACGACCGTGCCGAACTCGGTGCGGAACAGCGAGCCCGTCGGGCACACGTCCAGGCAGGCCGCCTCCGTGCAGTGCTTGCACACGTCGGAGGCCATCAGCCAGCGGAAGTCCATGTCGCCGACCCCGGGCTCCTGGTTACCGAGCGGCCGGCGCTGCTCGACGAACGCGACGTGCCGCCAGGTGTCGGAGCCCAGGGTCACGGTGTTGTCGTAGGACATGCCGGTGAAGGCCAGACCGTCCTCGGGGACGGCGTTCCACTCCTTGCAGGCCACCTCGCACGCCTTGCAGCCGATGCAGATGCTGGTGTCGGTGAAGAACCCCACGCGGCCCATCACGCCTCCGTCCCCGTGCCGGCGCCGATGCCCGCGCGTTCCTGATAGGACCTGACCAGCTCCGGCAGCGCCGGCCCGCGCGGCCGCCGCCCGGGCCGGATGTCGGCCGCCAGGGCCTTGACCTCCTGGATGTGGGAGTTGGGGTCCAGTGAGATCGCCGACAGCTCGTTGGCCGCGTCGCCCCTGGCCAGGCCGTTGGGCCCGTAGTGGAACGGCAGCCCGATCTGGTGCAGCACCTTCCCGTCCAGGTGCAGCGACGGCATCCGGTCGGTGACCATGACCCTGGCCTCGATGGCGTTGCGCGCCGTGACGATCGTGGCCCAGTCGCCGTGCACGAGCCCGCGCTCGGCGGCCAGCTCCGGCGACACCTCGCAGAACATCTCCGGCTGCAGCTCCGCCAGGTACGGCGTGTGCCGGCTCATCCCGCCCGCCGTGAAGTGCTCGGTCAGCCGGTACGTCGTCACCACGTACGGGTAGACCGACGCGCCCGGCTCGTCGCCGCTCGGCTGGTAGCGGTTGTCCTCGTGCGGGTAGACCTTGCGCGCCGGGTTGCGCTGGTGGCCGTAGAGCGGGTTGGCCACCGGCGAGTCCTGGGGCTCGTAGTGCGTCGGCAGCGGCCCGTCCACCACCCCCGACGGGGCGAACAACCAGCCCTTCCCGTCGGCCTGCATGACGAACGGATCGGTCCCGGACAGCGCCGCCACACCCTGGGCGTCCTCCGAGGGCCGGAAGCCGGGGTCCTTGTCCACGTCGATGTCCGGCACGTCGAACCCGGTCCACCGGCCCGCGTCCGCGTCCCACCAGACGAGCTTCTTGCGCTCGCTCCACGGGCTGCCGTCCGGCCTGGCCGAGGCCCGGTTGTAGAGGATCCGCCGGTTCGCCGGCCAGGCCCACCCCCATTCGGCGGCGATCCAGTCCTGCTCGGTGTGCGGCTTGCGGCGGGCGGCCCGGTTGACGCCGCCGGCGTGCACGCCGCAGTAGATCCAGCAGCCGCACGCCGTGGAGCCGTCGTCCTTGAGCTCGCCGGCCCCGGACAGAGGCCGCCGATCGGGCCCCCAGCCGTTGATCTCCGCCAGCACGGCCTCCGCGGACGGCTCCGACAGCTCGCCCACGAGCGGGTAGTCCCAGGTGAGCTCGAGCACCGGCGCGTCCATCGGATCGGCCGAGCCCGCCAGCTTCTCCCGGATGATCCGCCCCAGGTGGTACATGAACCACAGGTCGCTGCGCGCGTCACCGCCCGGCTCGACCGCCTGGTGGTGCCACTGGAGCAGCCGGTTGGTGTTGGTGAAGCTGCCGCTCTTCTCGGTGTGCGACGCCGCGGGGAAGAAGAACACCTCGGTGCCGATGTCCTCGGTGATCAGCTCGCCCGTCTCGATCTCCGGGCCGTCCTTCCACCAGGTGGCGCTCTCGATCAGATTGAAGTCGCGGACCACCAGCCAGTCGAGGTTCGCCATGCCCAGGCGCTGCATCCGGGTGTTGGCCGAGCCGACCGCGGGGTTCTCGCCGAGCAGGAAGTAGCCCTTGCAGACGCCGTCGAGCTGCGCCAGCACGGTGTCGTACGTGCTGTGCGACCCGGTCAGCCTGGGCAGGTAGCCGAACCTGAAGTCGTTGCCCGGCTGGGCCGACTCGCCCCACCACGCCTTGAGCAGGCTGATCAGGTACGCGGACATGTTCGCCCAGCAGCCCTTGTGCGGCGAGTCGGCCCGCAGGAACTTGCGCAGGCTCAGATCCTCGTGCGCGTGCGGCATCGGGATGTAACCAGGCAGCAGGTTGAACAGCGTGGGCACGTCGCTGGAGCCCTGGATGCTGGCGTGCCCGCGCAGCGCCTGGATGCCGCCGCCGGGCCGGCCCAGGTTGCCCAGCAGCAGCTGCAGGATGCTCGCCGCCCTGATGAACTGCGCGCCGTCGCTGTGCTGCGTCCAGCCCACCGCGTAGACGAACTCGGCGGTCTTGTCCGGGCCGGAGTTGTCCGTCAGATGGCGGCACACCCGCTGGAACAGCTCGGGCGGCACCCCGCACACCCGCTGCACCATCTCCGGGGTGTAGCGGGCGAAGTGGCGGCGCAGCACCTGCATGACGCAGCGCGGGTGGCTCAGCGTCTCGTCGCGCTGCGGCGTCCCGTCCATCGGCAGGCCGGTGGCGCCGAGCATCTCGGAGTGGCCCGGCGGCAGCTTGCCCACCCGCCGCTCGTAGTCCACGTCCCGCGCGCCGGAGGCCGGGGAGACCGTCATCCCCTCGTACTGCCAGGTCTCGTCGTCGTAGACGCGGGTCTCCGGGTCGAAGCCGGAGAACACGCCGTCGAGGTCCTCGGCGTCGCGGTAGTCCTCCCGCAGGATGGTGGCCGCGTTGGTGTAGTTGACCACGTACTCGTGGAAGTACAGGTCGTTGTCCAGCACGTGGTTGATGATCCCGCCGAGGAAGGCCACGTCGGAGCCCGCGCGGATGGGCACGTGCAGGTCGGCCAGCGCGCTCGTGCGCGTGAAGCGCGGATCGATGTGGATGATCACCGCGCCGCGCGCCTTGGCCTCCATCACCCACTGGAAGCCGACCGGATGCGCCTCGGCGAAATTGGAGCCCTGGATGACCACGCAGTCGGAGTGCTGCAGGTCCTGCATGAACGTGGTGGCCCCGCCCCGGCCGAACGACGTGCCGAGCCCGACCACGCTGGAGCTGTGGCAGACGCGGGCCTGGTTCTCGATCTGCACCACGCCGAGCGCCGTCAGCAGCTTCTTGATGAGGTAGTTCTCCTCGTTGTCCAGCGTCGCGCCGCCCAGGCTGGCGATGCCCAGGGTCCTGGCGGTGCGCTTGCCGTCCCGCTCCCACTCCCAGGTCTCGCGCCTGGTGGCGATGACCCGGTCGGCCACCATGTCCATGGCCGTGTCGAGGTCGATCTCCTGCCAGTCGGCCCCGCCCGGCGGGCGGTAGAGCGCCTTGTGCCGGCGGCCGGACGCGGTGGTGAGCTGGAGGCTGGCCGCGCCCTTGGGGCACAGCCGGCCGCGGCTGATGGGGGAGTCGGGGTCGCCCTCGATCTGGACGACCCGTTCATCCCGTACGTACACGTTCTGGGCGCAGCCCACCGCGCAGTACGGGCAGATCGACTTGACCACCCGGTCGGCCGTGGCCGTGCGGGCGCGCAGCGCCGCCGTCCTGGCCGACTTCACCGCCGCTCCCCGCCCGCTGCGGTCCTCGCCGGTCAGCTGCCGCAGCAGCGGCCAACGCATGTCCATGACGCCCCCCGAAACCCCTGGCCGGGTTTCTGCCCTGCTCCCGGGAGGCGAAAACCCGCAGGTCGAAGGGGGTCAGGCGAGGCGCGCGGCGGCCTTCTCCCACGCCTGGGGATCGCCGGAGGGCTCGTAGCGGCGCAGCGGCTGGGAGGCGGCGACCAGCGAGCGCATCTCCGCCAGGTCCGAGACGAGCCCCGCCGAGCGCGCCTGCACGAGCACGTTGCCGAGCGCGGTCGCCTCCGCGGGCCCGGCCACCACCGGCAGCCCGCAGGCGTCCGCGGTGAGCTGACACAGCAGCTCGTTACGCGAGCCGCCGCCCACCAGGTGGACGACCTCGACGTCGCGCCCGGACAGCTCCATCGCCTGCCGCACGGCCAGCCGGTGCCCGAGCGCCAGGCTCTCCAGCACGCACCGCACGTACGCGGCCGGGGACGACGGCGGCGCCTGCCCCGTGCGGCGGCACTCGGCGGCGATCCTGGCCGGCATGTCGCCCGGCGGCAGGAACCCCGGCTCGTCCGGGTTGACCACGGCCGCGAACGGCCGCTCGCCCGCCGCCGCCTTCAGCAGCTCGCGCAGGTCGGAGCCCGGCCAGGCGCGCAGGCACTCCTGCAGCAGCCACAGCCCCATGACGTTGCGCAGGTAGCGGACGGTGCCGTCGATGCCGGCCTCGTTGGTGAAGTTCGCGGCCCGGCTCTCGGGCGTCAGGACGGGCTCCGGCAGCTCCACCCCGGCCAGCGACCACGTGCCGCACGAGATGTAGGCGAAAGCCGGACCGGAGGCGGGCACGGCGGCCACGGCCGAGGCCGTGTCGTGCGAGCCGACCGCCGTGACGGGCGCCGACCAGCCGACCACGTCGGCCACGTGCCGGCGCAGCTTTCCGACCGCCTCGCCGGGCTGGCGCAACGGCGGGAACAGCCCGGCCGGCAGCCCGAGCTGCTCGATCAGGGGGAACGCCCACGACCTGGTGCGCACGTCGAGGAGCCCGGTCGTCGAGGCGTTGGTCACCTCCGCGCCCACCTCGCCGGTGAGCCAGTAGCCGATCAGGTCGGGGATCAGCAGCATCGTCACGGCCCCGTCGAGCCGGTCGGCCAGCAGCTGGTAGATCGTGTTGAACGGCAGCACCTGCAGCCCGGACACGTCGTACAGCGTCTCCGCCCCGACCGACCCGGCCACCCGCTCGGCCACCCCTCGCGTGCGGTCGTCGCGGTAGTGCACCGGGTTGCCCATCAGCCGGTACGACTCGTCGAGCAGCCCGTAGTCGACCGCCCACGAGTCCACGCCGATGGACGACACCGGGCCCGCGTCGCGCAGGCCGTCGAGGATCTCCGAGTAGAGGCCGGTGATGTCCCAGTGGAGGCGGCCCGCCTCGGTCACCGGCTCGTTGGGGAAGCGGCGGACCTCGGTCAGCTCCAGGCCGTCGGAGAGGTCGGCCAGCATCACCCGGCCGCTGGAGGCCCCGAGGTCGACGGCGGCGAAACGGCGGCTCATTGTGTGGACTCCCTGGCGACGAGCTCGGGCTGGAACATGATGTGCTGGTGCGCGTGCGTCTCCGGGTTGTCGCACTCGTCCAGCAGCAGCTCGGTGGCGATCCGGCCGAGCTGGTAGGTCGGCTGCCGCATCGAGCTGAGCGAGACGGTGGAGGCGGCGGCGAAGTCGATGTCGTCGTAGCCCATCAGCGCCACGTCCTCCGGCACCCGCACGCCCGACCGCAGCAGCGCGCGCAGCACGCCGAGCGCGAGCAGGTCGTTGGCGCAGAACACGGCCTCGGGCAGGCCGTTCTCGATCAGGTCGGCGGCCGCCTTCTCGCCCGCGCGGGCCGTCATCGTCGCGGTCTCGGCCACCTTCAGGTCGCCGGGGTCGAGCCCGGCGCCCCGCATCGCGGCCTTGGCGCCCTCCCAGCGCTCCACGCACTGCCTGATCGTCATCGGGCCCGTCACGTAGGCGACGGTGCGCGCGCCCTTGGCCAGCAGGTGGGTGACCGCGGCCCGGCCGCCCGCGACGTCGTCCACGGCCACCGCGCACTGGTCGGGCCGGTGCGCCGGGTGGTCGACCAGGACGACGCTGATGCCGCGCTCGCGCAGCCGGTCGAGCCGGCCCGGGTCCTCGCCGGAGGGGGTGATCAGCACGCCGCGCACCCGGTGCTCGGCCAGCACCCGCAGGTTGCGCTCCTCCTTGTCCTGCGAGCCCGCCGAGTTGCCCAGGATGACCGCGTAGCCGAGCTCGCTGGCCACGTCCTCGACCCCGGCCGCGACCTCGGTGAAGAACGGGTTGCCGATGTCGATCACGCTCAGGCCGATCGTCCTGCTGTGCCCGGCGCGCAGTGTCGAGGCCGAGCCGTGCCGGACGAACCCCAGCTCGCTGATCGCCGCCTCCACCCGCTCCCGGGTGGCGGGCGCGACTTTTCCGGGCCGGTTCAGTACGTTGGAGACCGTGCCCGGGGAGACGCCGGCGTGTGCGGCGACGTCCTTGATGCTGACCATGGCCATGGGGACCAATTAAAACGTACTAACGACTGGGGCGCCAGTCGCGGTACCGGTGGAGCGGTGTTTCCGGGTCTGGAGTGGGCGGAGTTGTCCGGGTGTCGAGTAAAACGTTTGTATCGCGATGCGCACGGAGACCGCTTTCCCCGCTTTTCATAACGTTAAGATAACCCCCGTGTCACGGGTCGCGCCTGGATTCGGCGGGCCTGCCTGCGCAATCACCCCTGTTGATCAGCGGGAACCCGCCCGGGGTGGCGAGCCGGGCCTTGTGCGACGCGCGCGAGGAACGTTTTAATCCCCCGTAAACGCTGACGTAACACGCTGTGAGCGCTAACAGACTTGCGAAAGGCAGGTTTCATGCCGGACGTCATCGCCTATGGCGGGGACTGGAATCCAGAGCAGTGGCCCGAGGAGACGTGGGAGCAGGACGTCGCGCTGATGCGTGCGGCCGGCGTCAACCGGGTCAGCGTCGGCATCTTCTCCTGGTCGCTGCTGGAGCCGGCCGAGGGAGTCTTCGACTTCGGCTGGTTCGACCGCGTGATGGACCTGCTGGCCACGAACGGGATCAAGGCCAACCTCTCCACGCCGACCGCCGCGCCGCCGCCCTGGTTCGGGGACACCTACCCGGAGGCGCTGCCGGTGGACGCCGACGGGCGTCGGCTGACCTACGGCAGCAGGCAGGGCTTCTGCCCCAGCTCGCCGATCTACCGCGAGAAGGCGCTTCGCATCGCCGAGCAGCTGGCCACGCGCTACCGGGACCACGAGGCGCTGGCCCTGTGGCACGTGCACAACGAGTACGGCTGCCACAACGCGCGCTGCTTCTGCGACACCTCGGCGGCGGCCTTCCGCGCCTGGCTGCGCTCGCACTACGCCTCGCTCGACGCGCTCAACGACGCCTGGGGCACCGCCTTCTGGTCCCAGCGCTACGGCGACTGGGCCCAGATCCTGCCGCCGCGCGCCACCCCCACCTTCCCCAACCCCGGCCAGCAGCTCGACTTCCGCCGCTTCAGCTCCGACGCGCTCATCGAGCTCTACACCGCCGAGCGCGACCTGCTCAGGAAGATCACGCCGGACGTGCCCGCGACCACCAACCTGATGGCGGGCGCGCACTGGGACATGGACTGCTGGGCCTTCGCCGCCGAGATGGACGTGGTCTCCACCGACCACTACCTGATCGGCGCCCGCGCGGAGCCGCACATCGACCTGGCCTTCGCCGCCGACTACGCCCGCTCGCTCAACGGCGGCCGGCCCTGGCTGCTGATGGAGCACTCGACCAGCGCCGTCAACTGGCAGCCGCGCAACCGCGCCAAGGCCCCCGGCGAGCTGCGCCGCAACTCCCTGACCCACCTGGCCAGGGGCGCGGACGGGATCATGTACTTCCAGTGGCGGGCCTCCCGCGCCGGCGCCGAGAAGTGGCACTCGGCGATGCTGCCGCACGCGGGCACCGACACCAAGATCTGGCGGGAGGTGACCGCGCTCGGCGCCGAGCTGGCCGGGCTCGCCGACGTGGCGGGCAGCACCGTCAGCGCCGACGTCGCGATCCTCCTCGACCACTCCAGCGTCTGGGCCCAGGACCACCCGGCCCAGCCCTCCGTGGACATGGACCCGGTGGAGGAGGCCAAGCGCTGGCACGCCGCGCTCTGGCGGGCCGGCGTCACCTGCGACCTGGCCCACCCCGAGGGCGACCTGACCGGCTACCGCCTGGTGCTGGTCCCCGCGCTCTACCTGGTGAGCGACGCGGGGGCGGCCAACCTGGCGCGGTTCGTGGAGCGGGGCGGGGTCGCGCTCGTGGGCCCGTACAGCGGGATCGTGGACGAGCACGACCGGGTGCGGCTCGGCGGCTACCCCGGGGCGTGGCGCGACCTGCTCGGGGTGAGCGTGGAGGAGTTCTTCCCCCTCGACGGGCCGATCGCGCTGACCTCGGGCGCGTCGGGGACCGCCTGGAGCGAGGTGGCGCACGCCGCCGGCGCGAAGGTCCTCGACACGTACGCCACCGGAGAGCCCGCCTGGACCCGCAACGAGTGGGGTGACGGGTTCGCGCACTACCTCACGACCAGACTCGACGACGACGGCCTGGCCGAGGTCATCGCCGCCGTCGCGACGGAGGCGGGCGTCGAACCCGTCGCGGCCGCCCCCGCCGGGGTCGAGGTCGTACGACGCTCGCACGCGGACGGCCGCTCCTACCTGTTCGCCGTCAACCACACGGGCGAGGATGCCGTCGTGACCCCGCCCGGCGGCGACCCGGTCACGGTGGCGGCCGGCGACGTCCGCGTGATCTCCGCCTGACGGCGGGGCGCCCGCGGGCGTTCCGCCATATGGCTCTGGAAAGCGCTTCCCCTCAGGGAGCGGCGCCACCGACCAACCCCCCTGAGGGGCGCGTGCGAGCGCGCCCCTCCCCGCCTGGAGGTGTACCTGTGTCCGAGCAGATCTCACGCCGCGACGCCCTGAAGGGGTTAGCCGTCGCCGGAGCAGCCGTCCCGCTGGCCTCGGCGCTGGAGTCCCCCGCGCTGGCCGCGCTGGCCGTCCCCGACGTCCCCCTGCGCTGGCTGGAGGACAGGCCCGCCGAGGCGCCCGGCACCACCTGGGGCGTCCCGTGGCCGAAGGGCGCCGTGGCCAAGGAGCAGGCGTTCGCGCTCACCGCGGCCGACGGCGCCGCCGTGCCGGTGCAGACGTGGCCGCTGGCGTACTGGCCGGACGGGTCCCTGAAGTGGACGGCCCACGCGGTCGGCCCCGCGACGCCCGCGGCCGAGACGTACACGCTGCGGCCCGGCACCGCCGCCGCCCCCGCCAAGCCGGTCACCGTCAAGGACGAGAAGCAGTACGTGGACGTGGACACCGGCGTGATCCGCGCCCGCGTCCGCAAGAGCGGCAGCGAGCTGATCAGCCAGATCTGGCGCGGCGAGACCGAGATCGCCCGCAAGGGGCAGCTCGTCAACCTCCGCCAGGGCAAGATCGACGACGATGACGACCGTACGGTCGAGGTCGACTCCTACCTGAGCGACATCTCGAAGGTGGAGGTCGAGCAGTCCGGCCCGGTGCGCGCGGTCGTCCGGATCGAGGGCCGCCACACCTCCAAGAAGGGCCGTTCGTGGCTGCCGTTCACGATCCGGCTCTACTTCTACGCGGGCGCGGAGAGCGTGCGGATGACGCACACGTTCGTGTTCGACCGCGACGGGCAGCACGACTTCGTCGCCGGGCTCGGCGTGCGCTTCCGCGTCCCGATGCGGGACGAGCCGTACAACCGGCACATCCGGTTCGTCGGCGACGGGCACGGCCTGCTCACCGAGGCCGTCAAGGGCATCACGGGCCTGCGCCGCGACCCCGGCGCGGCCGTGCGGAAGGCGCAGGTGGAGGGCCGGCGGCTGCCGGACATCGCCACCTGGGACACGCGGGTCAGCAGCCGCGTCCAGCTCATCCCCGACTGGGGCGACTACTCCCTCGCCCAGCTGTCCTCCGAGGGCTTCACGCTCAAGAAGCGCACCAAGAAGGGGTACGGCTGGGTCGCCGTCGACCAGGGCCGGCGGGCCTCCGGGCTCGGGTACGTGGGCGGGACGAGCGGCGGGTTCGCGTTCGGCCTGCGGGACTTCTGGCAGCGGCATCCCACCCAGCTCGACATCCGCGGGGCCGCGTCGGAGGAGGCCGAGGTCACCGTCTGGCTCTGGTCGCCGGAGGCCGGGCCGATGGACACCCGCTTCTACCACGACGGCATGGGCCAGGACACCTACCCGGAGCAGATCGAGGGCCTCAACATCACGTACGAGGACTACGAGCCCGGCTTCGGCACGCCGCTCGGGATCGCGCGTACGAGCGAGCTGACCTTCTGGGCGCTGGCCGCCACCCCGGACGCCGCCCGGTTCGGGGCGATGGCCGACGCCGTCCGGACGCCGCCGCTGATCGTCGCGCCGCCCGCGCACCTGGCCTCCGCCAAGGTCTTCGGCGGCCTGTTCAGCCCCGTCGACCGGTCGACGCCCGGCAGGAAGACCATCGAGGACCGCCTCGACTTCCTCTTCGACTACTACCGCAAGCAGGTCGAGCAGCGGCACTGGTACGGGTTCTGGGACTACGGCGACATCATGCACACGTTCGACGAGGACCGGCACGTGTGGCGCTACGACGTCGGCGGTTACGCCTGGGACAACTCGGAGCTCTCGCCCGACCTGTGGCTCTGGTACGCGTACCTGCGCTCGGGGCGCGCCGACGTGTTCCGCTTCGCCGAGGCGATGACCCGGCACACCGGCGAGGTGGACGTCTACCACCTCGGGCCCTGGGCCGGGCTCGGCAGCCGGCACAACGTGCAGCACTGGGGGTGCAGCGCCAAGCAGCAGCGCATCTCGACCGCGGTCTACCGGCGCATCTTCTACTTCCTGACCGCCGACGAGCGCACCGGCGACCTCATGCGGGCCCTGGTGGACTCCGACAAGACGTTCCTGGCCATCGACCCGCTCCGCAAGATCCGCACGGAGCCGTACACGCCGGATCCGTCGGCCCTCGCGATCGGGCTGGGCACCGACTGGAGCGGCCTGGCCGCCGCCTGGCTGACCGAATGGGAACGCGGCGGGGACCCGGTGGCCGAGAAGAAGCTCAAGGCCACCATGCGCACCATCGCCGCCATGCCCAACGGCTTCGTCACCGGCGAGGGCCTCTACAACCTCAGCACCGGCGAGTTCGCCCCGGCCGCGCGCAAGGTCGCGGTGTCCCATCTGTCGGCCATGTTCGGCCAGGTCGAGATCTGCGCCGAGCTCATCGACCTGGTGGACATGCCGGACTTCGAGCGGGCCTGGCTCCAGTACTGCCGCCTGTTCAACGCCACCAAGGCCGAGCAGGCCGCCGAGACGGGCGCGAACTTCGGCAACCTCATCCTCAAGCAGGGGCACTCCCGGCTCACGGCGTACGCGTCGGTCCGGCTCCGGCGCGACGACCTCGCCGCCCGGGCGTGGACGGAGTTCGCCACGGGGGACGGCTACGCGCCGGACCTGCCGTGGAAGTCGGAGAAGGTCACGACGACCCTCAACCCGACGGACGAGGCGGCCTGGGTCTCCACCAACACCACGGCATTGTACGGTCTGGCGGCCATCCAGAACCTGGCCCTCGTCGGCGACAAACTCCCCACCTGACCACGCCACGCCGCCCGGTGGTTCGCTGCCGGGCGGCGGGCGGGGCCGGGGATTAAAACGTGTCAGTGTAGCTGCGCGATCACCCCGCGGGTTCCGTGGGTGGGAGCGCATTGACAGCGAGCACCAGGAATCATAGTTTCCTGCACGAAGGATTAAAACGTTTTGAAGGGAGTGTCAGTGCAACGCGTCTGCTTCCTGCTGAAAGTCCGCCCAGAGCGGCTGGCGGAGTACCGCGAACGCCACCGAGACGTCTGGCCGGAGATGCGAGAGGCGCTCGCGCGTACCGGCTGGCACAACTACTCGCTCTTCCTCAAAGACGACGGCCTCCTCGTGGGCTACCTGGAGACCGAGGACTTCGAGGCGGCCAGGAAGGCCATGGCCGAGACCGAGGTCAACGCCCGCTGGCAGGCCGAGATGGCGCCGTTCTTCGAGAGCCTCGACGGGCGGCCCGACGAGGGCATGCACCCGCTGGACGAAGTGTTCCACCTGGATTGATCGGGGAGTAATGACTGACATCAAGGCCGCGCTGCGGGCGCAGCACATCGAGACGCCGTCCTGGGCCTACGGCAACAGCGGCACGCGGTTCAAGGTGTTCGCACAGAAGGGGGTGCCGCGCGACCCGTACGAGAAGCTCGCCGACGCCGCCCAGGTGCACGCCTACACCGGGATCGCCCCCACGGTCGCCCTGCACATCCCGTGGGACAAGGTGGACGACTACGCCGACCTGGCCAGGCACGCCCGCGAGCTGGGCGTGGGCATCGGAGCCATCAACTCCAACGTCTTCCAGGACGACGACTACATGCTGGGCAGCGTCACCAACCCGGACGCGCGGGTGCGCCGCAAGGCCACCGACCACCTGCTCGAGTGCGTGGACATCATGGACGCCACCGGCTCCGACACGCTCAAGCTGTGGTTCTCGGACGGCATCAACTACCCGGGCCAGGACGACATCAGGGCCCGCCAGGACCGCCTGGCCGAGTCCCTGGCGCAGGTGTACGACCGGCTCGGCGAGGGCCAGCGCTTCCTGCTGGAGTACAAGCTCTTCGAGCCCGCCTTCTACGCCACCGACGTGCCCGACTGGGGCACCGCGTACGCCCACTGCGTCAAGCTCGGCCCCAAGGCGCAGGTCGTGGTGGACACCGGCCACCACGCGCCGGGCACCAACATCGAGTTCATCGTGGCGTTCCTGCTGCGCGAGGGCAAGCTCGGCGGGTTCGACTTCAACTCGCGCTTCTACGCCGACGACGACCTGATGGTGGGGGCGGCGGACCCGTTCCAGCTGTTCCGCATCATGTTCGAGGTGGTCCGCGGCGGCGGGCTCGACCCCGAGGCCGGCGTGGCGTTCATGCTCGACCAGTGCCACAACATCGAGCCCAAGATCCCGGGTCAGATCCGCTCGGTCATGAACGTCCAGGAGGCCACCGCCAAGGCGCTGCTGGTGGACCGGGAGGCGCTGGCCGCCGCCCAGTCCGAGGGCGACGTGCTGGGCGCGAACGCCGTGTTCATGGACGCCTACAACACCGACGTGCGGCCGCTGCTCGCCGAGCTGCGGGAGGAGTCGGGGCTGGCGCCCGACCCGATGACCGCGTACGCCAAGTCCGGATATTTCGAGAAGATCGCCACCGAGCGTGTCGGCGGCAACCAGGCCGGCTGGGGGGCCTGACCAACCATGGAAGTCGTTAAGGAACTGCTGGAGCGCTCGCACCGGCTGGGCGCCGACCCGCGTAACACTAACTACGCGGGCGGCAACACCTCGGCCAAGGGTGCGGCGCCCGACCCGGTCACCGGCGAGGACGTCGAACTCCTCTGGGTCAAGGGCTCGGGCGGCGACCTGGGCACGCTGAAGGAGTCCGGGCTCGCCGTGCTCCGCCTGGACCTCCTGCGCGCGCTCGTGAACGTCTACCCGGGCGTGGAGCGCGAGGACGAGATGGTCGCCGCGTTCGACTACTGCCTGCACGGCAAGGGCGGCGCCGCGCCGTCGATCGACACCGCCATGCACGGCCTGGTCGAGGCCGCGCACGTCGACCACCTGCACCCCGACGCCGGGATCGCGCTCGCGACCGCGGCCGACGGCGAGGAGCTGACCAGGCGCGTCTTCGGCGACCGCGTGGTGTGGGTGCCGTGGCGGCGGCCCGGCTTCCAGCTCGGCCTGGACATCGCCGCCATCAAGGAGGCCAACCCGCAGGCCATCGGCTGCATCCTCGGCGGCCACGGCATCACCGCCTGGGGCGCCACGGCGCAGGAGTGCGAGTCCCGCTCGCTGGAGATCATCCGCGCCGCGGAGGCGTACCTGGCCGAGCACGGCCGCCCCGACCCGTTCGGCTCGGTGATCTACGAGACGCTGCCGGAGGCCGAGCGGCACGCGCGGGCCGCCGCGCTGTTCCCGCACATCCGCGGCCTGGCCTCCACCGACCTCCGCGTCGTCGGCCACTACACCGACACGCCCGAGGTGCTGGACTTCGTCTCCCGCGCCGAGCACCCGCGCCTGGCGGCGCTGGGCACGTCCTGCCCCGACCACTTCCTGCGGACCAAGGTCGCGCCGCTGGTGCTCGACCTGCCGCCGGACGCGTCCCTGGAGCAGGCCGTCGAACGGCTGCGCGAGCTGCACACCGCCTACCGCGCCGACTACACCGCCTACTACGACCGCAACGCCACCCCGGACTCGCCGCCCATGCGCGGCGCGGACCCGGCGATCGTGCTGGTGCCGGGCGTCGGCATGTTCTCGTTCGGCAAGGACAAGCAGACCGCCCGCGTGGCCGGCGAGTTCTACGTCAACGCCATCAACGTCATGCGCGGGGCCGAGTCCGTCTCCACGTACGCGCCCATCCCCGAGTCGGAGAAGTTCCGGATCGAGTACTGGGAGCTGGAGGAGGCCAAGCTCCGCCGCATGCCCAAGCCGAAGCCCCTGGCCACCCGCGTCGCGCTGGTGACCGGCGGCGGCTCGGGCATCGGCGCGGCCACCGCCCGCCGCCTGGCCGCCGAGGGCGCCTGCGTGGTGGTCGCCGACCGCGACGTGGCCGCCGCGGAGAAGGTCGCCGCCGAGATCGGCGCGGCCGCGTACCGGGTGTCCGACGTCGCGGTGGCGGTCGCCGTGGACGTCACCTCGGAGGAGCAGGTCGCCGCGGCGGTACGCGCGGGCGTGCTGGCCTTCGGCGGCGTGGACCTGGTCGTCAACAACGCCGGCCTGTCGCTGTCCCGCGCGCTGCTGGAGACCACCCTCGACGACTGGGACCTGCAGCACGACGTGATGGCCAGGGGATCGTTCCTGGTGGCGCGCGAGACGGCCCGGGTCCTGATCGACCAGGGGCTGGGCGGCGACATCGTCTACATCTCCTCCAAGAACGCCGTCTTCGCCGGCCCGAACAACGTCGCCTACGGCGCGGCCAAGGCCGACCAGGCGCACCAGGTCCGGCTGCTGGCGGCCGAGCTGGGCACGCACGGCATCCGCGTCAACGGGATCAACCCCGACGGCGTCGTACGCGGCTCCGGCATCTTCGCCTCCGGCTGGGGCGCCAACCGCGCGGCCGTCTACGGCGTGGAGGAGGAGAAGCTCGGCGAGTTCTACGCCCAGCGGACCCTGCTCAAGCGCGAGGTCCTGCCCGAGCACGTGGCCGCCGCCGTCTTCGCCCTCACCGGCAACGACCTCACCCACACCACGGGCCTGCACATCCCGGTGGACGCGGGCGTGGCCGCCGCCTTCCTGCGCTGACCGCTCAGGAGTAGGCCGCCACCATCCCGATCAGCGTCAGCGCCATTCCGGCCGCCGTGACCAGGAAACCCCCGGCCACGGCGGCCCGCCGCCCCCTGCGCGCGCCCGCCCAGTACATGATCACGTACGGCAGGAACCCCAGCCCTCCGAACCCGACCGCCGGCAACGTCAAGGCCGCCAGGACCCCCTTCGTCCCGGCCGGGACCGCGCGGTCGCCTTCCGGCGTGAGCTGGGCCCGCGTCATGTCGCCCGCCTCGGAGTCCGGCGAGGCGTCCACCGCCACGGCGCTGCCGCCGGAGTCGGGAGTGAAGATCCCCTGGCAGTCGTAGCGACCCTGGCCCAGCGCCTCGCACGAGGCCACCCGCAGCGTCCCCGGCGTGCCGGCCCGCCCTGTGGCCAGCTCCAGATCGCCGATCGCGAACGCCACCGGCGCCAGGCACACCGTCAGCCAGAGCAGCACGAGGACGATCCGCCCGAGCCGCCCCGGATCCCTCCCACCAGGGGTGACGAACTGGATATCGGGCATGAAGTCGCTCATGTGCCCCATCGTCGCCACCCCGGCTTGGCATTCACCTGCAGCCCACTGGGAACACTCACCGTCTCACCATGTGGTCATCTGGACGCCTCCAGCTTGCATGTCCATCCCGTGAAGTGCATTATCTTCACAGTAAGGTCATGAGCAATGATGCATGAATATGCAGGAGAGAGGGCGGAATGAGGGCAGCGGTCGCGGGGGCCAGCGGCTACGCGGGAGGAGAGTTGCTCCGCCTCCTGCTCGGGCACCCCGAGTTCGAGATCGGCGCGCTCACCGCGGCGTCCAGCGCGGGCAACCACCTGGGCGCCCACCAGCCTCACCTGCCGCAACTGGCCGACCGGATCATCGAGGACACCGTCGCCGACACGCTGGCCGGGCATGACGTCGTCTTCCTCGCACTGCCGCACGGCCACTCGGCCGCCGTCGCCGCCCAGCTCGGCACGGAGACGATCGTCGTCGACTGCGGCGCCGACCACCGGCTCACCGACCCGGCCGCCTGGCAGGAGTTCTACGGCGGCGAGCACGCCGGATCCTGGCCCTACGGCCTGCCCGAGCTGCCCGGCCAGCGGGAGGTCCTGCGGACGGCCACCCGCATCGCGGTCCCCGGCTGCTACCCGACCTCCGTCCTGCTGGCCCTGTCGCCCGCGTTCGCCGCGGGCCTGGCCGAGCCGGACGTGGTCGTGGTGGCCGCCAGCGGCACCAGCGGCGCCGGCAAGTCGCTCAAGCCCAACCTGCTCGGCAGCGAGGTCATGGGCTCGGTCAGCGCGTACGGCGTGGGCGGCGTCCACCGGCACACTCCCGAGATGGAGCAGGGCCTGTCGGCCGTCGCCGGCGCCCCGGTCCGCGTCTCTTTCACCCCGACGCTGGCGCCCATGAGCCGCGGCATCCTCGCCACCTGCAGCGCCCCGGCCGCGCCCGGCCTCACCAAGGAGGCGCTGCGGACGGCGTACGAGATCGCGCTGAAGGAGGAGCCGTTCGTCAAGCTCCTGCCCGAGGGCACGTGGCCGGCCACCTCCATGACCTACGGCGCCAACACCGCCGCCCTGCAGGTGACGCTCGACGAACGCGCGGGCCGCGTGGTCGCCGTCATCGCCATCGACAACCTCACCAAGGGCACAGCCGGAGGTGCCGTCCAGAGCGTGAACCTCGCACTCGGCCTCCCAGAAGAGCTCGGCCTTCCCCTGACAGGAGTCGCACCTTGAGCGTAACTGCACCACTCGGTTTTCGGGCCGCGGGCATCGCCGCCGGGATCAAGTCCGGCGGCGCCCGTGACCTGGCCCTCGTCGTCAACGACGGGCCCAGCAGGGCCGCCGCGGGCGTCTTCACCGCCAACCGCGTGAAGGCCGCCCCTGTGCTGTGGTCGCAGCAGGTTCTGTCCGGCGGGCGGCTGCGAGCGGTCGTGCTCAACTCCGGCGGCGCCAACGCCTGCACCGGCCCCGAGGGCTTCCAGGACACCCACGCCACCGCCGAGAAGGTGGCCGAGGTGCTCCAGGACTCCGCGGGCGAGGTCGCGGTCTGCTCCACCGGCCTGATCGGCGAGCGGCTGCCGATGGACGCGCTGCTGGGAGGCGTCGAGACCGCCGCCGGCCAGCTCTCCCGCGACGGCGGCCTGGCCGCCGCCGACGCCATCCGCACCACGGACACCGTCTCCAAGATCTCGTTCCGGCGGGGCAGCGGATACATGGTCGGCGGCATGGCCAAGGGCGCGGGCATGCTCGCCCCCTCCCTGGCCACGATGCTGTGCGTGATCACCACGGACGCCGACCTCACCGTCGAGGAGCTCGACGCCGCGCTGCGCAAGGCCACGGCCAGGACGTTCGACCGCCTCGACACCGACGGCTGCATGTCCACCAACGACACCGTGCTCCTGCTGTCCAGCGGCGCCGCCGGCGTCAAGCCGGACCTCGCCGAGTTCGAGCAGAAGGTCCACGAGGTCTGCGCCGACCTGGCCAGGCAGCTCCTGGTCGACGCCGAGGGCGCCTCCAAGGCCATCGCCATCGAGGTCGTCGGCGCCGACTCGGAGGCCGACGCGGTCAAGGTCGGCCGCGCGGTCTCGCGTTCCAACCTGCTCAAATGCGCCATCCACGGCGAGGACCCCAACTGGGGCCGCGTCCTGGCCGCCGTCGGCACCACCGACGCGGTGTTCGAGCCCGACCGCCTGAACGTGGCCATCAACGGCATCTGGATCTGCCGCGGCGGCGCGGTCGGCGACGACCGCTCCAAGGTGGACATGCGCCCCAGGGACGTGACGATCACGATCGACCTGTCGGCCGGCCCGCACACCGCGACGGTGCACACCACGGACCTGACGGCCGAATACGTCCACGAGAACTCGGCGTACTCCTCGTGAGGTCCCTCAGCGCGCAGGCCAAGGCCGAGTCGCTGATCGAGGCGCTGCCCTGGCTGACCCGCTTCCACGGCGCGACCGTCGTCATCAAGTACGGCGGCAACGCCATGACCGACGAGTCGCTCAAGGCGGGCTTCGCCGAGGACGTCGTCTTCCTGCAGCACGCGGGCCTGCGCCCGGTCGTCGTGCACGGCGGCGGCCCGCAGATCAGCAGCGCGCTCGCCAGGCTGGGCATCGAGTCGACGTTCACCGCCGGGCTGCGGGTCACCACGCCGGAGGCCATGGAGGTCGTCAGGATGGTCCTGGTCGGCCAGGTCAACCGCGACATCGTGGGCCTGGTCAACCGGCACGGCCCGTTCGCCGTCGGCATGTCCGGCGAGGACGCCCACCTGTTCACGGCCGTGCGCAAGCACGCGATCGTGGACGGCGAGCCGGTGGACATCGGCCAGGTCGGCGAGATCATCAAGGTCGAGCCGGGCGCGGTGCGGGCCCTGATCGACAACGGCCGCATCCCGGTCATCTCCAGCGTGGCGCGCGGGGACGACGGGCAGATCTACAACGTGAACGCCGACACCGCCGCGGCCGCGCTGGCCGTGGCGCTCGAGGCGCAGAAGCTGATCGTCCTCACCGACGTCGAGGGCCTGTACGCCAACTGGCCCGACGACACCGACGTGATCGACCAGCTCGACGCCGACGAGCTCGAGACGCTGATGCCGACGCTGTCCAGCGGCATGGTCCCCAAGATGGAGGCCTGCCTGACGGCGGTCCAGGGCGGCGTCCCGCAGGCTCACGTGCTCGACGGCCGCGTGCCGCACTCACTGCTGCTGGAAATATTCACCAATGAGGGAATCGGAACGATGGTGATGCCCTGATGAGCCTGTACAAGAGGTTCGAGACGGCCTTCATGCCCAACTACGGCGTGCCGCCGGTGGCGCTGGCACGAGGCGAGGGCACTCGCGTCTGGGACGTGGACGGCAACGAATACCTCGACTTCATCGGCGGCATCGCGACCAGCTCGCTCGGTCACGCCCACCCCGCCCTGGTCGAGGCCGTCTCCAAGCAGGTCGCCACGATCGCGCACACCAGCAACCTGTTCCTGCACGAGCCCGAGGTGCTGCTCGCCGAGAAGCTCCTCACCCTGCTCAACGCCCCGGGCAAGGTCTTCTTCGCCAACTCCGGCACCGAGGCCAACGAGGCCGCCTACAAGCTCGCCGTCAAGTACGGCAAGCGCGAGGGCCGCTCCTACTTCGTCGCCGCCGAGAACGGCTTCCACGGCCGCACGATCGGCGCGCTGTCGCTGACCGGCAAGCCGTCGATCCGCGACCAGTTCGGCCCGTTCCCGGTCGATGTCCGCTTCGTCCCGTACGGCGACGCCACCGCGCTCAAGGAGGCCGTGACCGGCGACTGCATCGCGGTCTTCCTGGAGCCCACCCAGGGCGAGGCCGGCGTCGTGCCGCCGCCCGAGGGCTACTTCGAGGCGGCCCGCGAGATCTGCGACTCCACGGGCGCGCTCCTGGTCGCCGACGAGATCCAGTCCGCGATCGGCCGCACCGGCCACTGGTTCGCGCACCAGGCCGACGGCGTCACGCCCGACATCCTGACCCTGGCCAAGGGCCTGGGCGGCGGGCTGCCGATCGGCGCGTGCATCGGGTTCGGCGACGCGGGCAAGCTGTTCGCCAAGGGCGACCACGGCTCCACGTTCGGCGGCAACCCGGTCGCCTGCGCCGCGGCCCTGGCCGTGCTCGACAACCTCGATCTCGACCACGTCAAGTCGGCCTCCGCGCGGCTGCGCTCCGGCCTGGAGTCGATGCGGCACCCGCTGCTGAAGGGGGTGCGGGGGCGGGGCCTCTGGCTGGCCACCGTGCTGAGCGAGCCCCGCTCGGCCGAGGTCCAGAGCGCCGCCCAGAGCGCCGGCTTCCTGGTCAACGCCCTCCAGCCGGACGCCGTACGCATCGCGCCGCCGCTGGTGGTCACGGCGGAGGAGATCGACAAGTTCCTGGCCACGTACCCGGCGATTCTCGCGGAGGCGGCCAAGTGACCAGGCACTTCCTGAGGGACGACGACCTGACGCCGGCCGAGCAGGCGGAGGTGCTCGACCTCGCCGCGGCCATGAAGAAGGACCGGTTCGGCTACCGCCCGTTCGAGGGCCCGCAGACGGTCGCGGTCCTGTTCGACAAGCCGTCGGCCCGCACGCGCGTCTCCTTCCACACCGGCATCGGCGAGCTCGGCGGCCTGCCGCTGGTCGTGGACAACGTCTCGGTCCTCATGGGCCGCGGCGAGCCCACCGCCGACATCGCCCGGGTGCTCGACCGGCAGGTCGCCGCCATCGTGTGGCGGACCACCGGGCAGGAGCTCATCGACGAGATGGCCGCCCACTCCCGGGTGCCGGTCGTCAACGCGCTCACCGACGAGTTCCACCCCTGCCAGATCCTGGCCGACCTGCAGACCGTCCAGGAGAGGCTGGGCCGGACCGCCGGGGTCACGCTCACCTACCTGGGCGACGGCGCCAACAACATGGCCCACTCCTACCTGCTCGGCGGGGCCACCGCCGGCATGCACGTGCGCATCGCGGCCCCGGCCGGCTACCAGCCCGACGCGGTCATCCTCGACCAGGCCGCCGCCATCGCCGCCAGGACGGGCGGTTCGGTGATCGCGCTGTCCGACCCGGTGGCCGCCGCCCAGGGCGCGCACGTGATCGCGACCGACACGTGGGTGTCGATGGGCCAGGACGGCAAGGAGGAGCGGATCGCCGCGCTCATGCCGTACCAGGTGAACTCCGAGCTGCTGGAGCACGCCGCGCCCGACGCGATCGTGCTGCACTGCCTGCCCGCCTACCGCGACTACGAGATCACCGCCAAGGTCCTCGAGGGCCCGCAGAGCGCGGTGTGGGACCAGGCGGAGAACCGGCTGCACGCCCAGAAGGCGCTCCTCCACTGGCTGGTGTCCCATCGATGATGATTCCCATGACCAAGGCGGCGCGGCAGGCCAAGATCACCGACCTGCTGCAGCGGCAGGCCGTGCGCTCCCAGCCGGAGCTGGCCAAGCTGCTGGCCGAGAGCGGCGTCGAGGTCACCCAGGCCACGCTCTCGCGTGACCTCGACGAGCTCGGCGCGCTCAAGCTGCGCGCCGACGACGGATCCCTGGTCTACGCCCTGCCCGGCGAGGGCGGGGCACGGATCCCGCTCACCCGGCTGGGCACCGGCGAGAGCCCGGCCGCGCGACTGCACCGCATCGCCGAGGAACTGCTGGTCGGCGCCGAGGCGTCGGCCAACCTGGTCATCGTACGGACCCCGCCGGGCGCGGCCCAGTTCCTGGCCTCCGCCATCGACCACGCCGACTGGGAGTCGATCCTCGGCACGGTCGCGGGCGACGACACGATCCTCGTGATCAGCCGCGATCCGGCGGGCGGCCAGGCCGTCGCGGACGCGCTGCTGAGAGTGGCCGACCGGCGCGGCTAGCCCGCCACGTGGCCAAGATCTGATATCCGGAGATATGTAATGTCCGAAAGGGTAGTACTCGCGTATTCCGGCGGCCTGGACACCTCGGTCGCCATCCCGTACCTCGCCGAGAAGATGGGCGCCGAGGTCGTCTGCGTCGCCGTGGACCTCGGCCAGGGCGGCGAGGACATGGAAGCGATCCAGCAGCGGGCCGTCGACTGCGGCGCGGTCGAGTCGGTCGTGGTGGACGCCAAGGAGGAGTTCGCCGCCGACTTCTGCGTACCCGCGCTGCAGGCCAACGCCCTCTACATGGACCGCTACCCGCTGGTCTCCTCGCTGTCGCGCCCGCTGATCGTCAAGCACCTGGTCTCGGCGGCCAAGCGGTTCGGCGGCACGATCGTCTCGCACGGCTGCACCGGCAAGGGCAACGACCAGGTCCGCTTCGAGGCCGGCCTGGCCGCCCTCGCCCCGGACCTCAGGGTCGTCGCGCCCGCCCGCGACTTCGCCTGGACGCGCGACAAGGCCATCGAGTACGCCGAAGCCAGGGGCCTGCCCATCGAGACGTCGAAGAAGAACCCGTTCTCCATCGACCAGAACCTCTGGGGCCGCGCCGTCGAGACCGGCTTCCTCGAGGACATCTGGAACGGCCCCACCGAGGACGTCTACTCCTACACCGACGACCCGGCCCGGCCGCGCGAGGCCGACGAGGTCGTCATCACGTTCGAGCAGGGCGTTCCGGTCGGGATCGACGGGCGGCCGCTGACGCCGTACCAGGTCATCGACGAGCTGAACCGGCGCGCGGGCGCGCACGGCGTCGGCCGGATCGACCTGGTCGAGGACCGCCTGGTCGGCATCAAGTCGCGCGAGGTGTACGAGGCGCCCGGCGCCGTCGCCCTCATCACCGCGCACATGGAGCTGGAGAACGTCACCGTCGAACGCGACCTCGCCCGCTTCAAGCGCGGCGTGGACCAGCGGTGGGGCGAGCTCGTCTACGACGGCCTGTGGTTCTCGCCGCTCAAGAGCGCCCTCGACGCGCTCATCGCCGAGGCGCAGAAGCACGTCTCCGGCGACATCCGCATGACGCTGCACGGCGGCCGGGCCACTGTCACCGGTCGCCGCTCGGAGGATTCTCTGTACGATTTCTCGCTGGCCACCTACGACACCGGCGACACGTTCGACCAGTCGCTGGCCAAAGGGTTCGTCCAGCTGTTCTCCCTCCCTACTAAGATCGCCGCCGCACGGGACGCCAAGAAGGGCTGACGTGCACTATGGTCGCGCCGGAGCACAGGAGCTCGGGGCGAGAGAACGAGGAACGATGCCGACGAGGCCCGAAGCGGGTGCGACCATGGACATGGTCACGAAGGAGACAACGGTGAGTGATGGCAAGCCGATGCGGCTGTGGGGTGGGCGCTTCGAGAGCGGCCCGTCCGACGCGCTGGCCCGGCTGTCGGTGAGCGTGCACTTCGACTGGCGGCTCGTGCCGTACGACCTGGCCGCGTCCAGGGCGCACGCCCGCGTGCTGCACAGGGCGGAGCTGCTGAGCGACGAGGAGCTCGAGCGCATGATCGGCGCGCTCGACGACCTGGAGCGCGCCTGCAAGGCGGGCGAGTTCCGGCCGACGGTCGCCGACGAGGACGTGCACACGGCGCTGGAGCGCGGCCTGCTGGAGCGGCTCGGCTCGCTGGGCGGCAAGCTCCGCGCGGGGCGCTCGCGCAACGACCAGATCGCCACCGACCTGCGCCTCTATCTGCGCGATCACGCACGCACGGTCGTCTCCCGCCTGGTCGAGCTGGAGACGGCGCTCATGGCCCAGGCGGAGCAACACGCCGAGACGGCCGCGCCCGGCATGACGCACCTGCAGCACGCGCAGCCGGTGTCGTTCGGCCACCAGCTCCTGGCCCACGTGCACGCCTTCGCCCGCGACGTCGACCGGCTCACCGACTGGGACAAGCGCGCCGCGATCTCCCCGCTCGGCGCCGGCGCGCTGGCGGGCTCGTCGCTGCCGCTCGACCCGCAGGCCGTGGCCGAGGAACTCGGCTTCGCGGCCGCCGCGCCCAACTCGATGGACGCCGTCTCCGACCGTGACTTCGCGGCGGAGTTCCTGTTCGACGCGGCCATGATCGGCGTGCACCTGTCGCGGCTGGGCGAGGAGATCGTCCTGTGGGCCTCGCAGGAGTTCCGCTGGATCGAGATGGACGACGCCTACTCCACCGGCTCGTCGATCATGCCCCAGAAGAAGAACCCCGACGTCGCCGAGCTGGCCCGCGGCAAGTCCGGGCGCCTCATCGGCAACCTGATGTCGCTGCTGACCACGCTCAAGGGCCTGCCGCTGACCTACAACCGCGACCTTCAGGAGGACAAGGAGCCCGTCTTCGACGCGGTCGACACGCTGCTCCTGGTCCTGCCGGCGGTGGCCGGGCTGGTCGCGACCATGCGGGTCAACACCGCCCGCATGGAGTCCTCGGCGCCCGACGGGTTCGCGCTGGCCACCGACCTGGCCGAGCTGCTCGTCCGCCGCGGGGTCCCGTTCCGCGAGGCCCACGAGGCGGTCGGCCACCTGGTGGTGTGGTGCCAGGTCAACGACAAGGACCTGGGCGACCTCACGGACGAGGAGCTGATCAAGGTGTCGGCGCACCTGACGCCCGACGTCCGCGACGTGCTCAACGTGCCCGGCGCCCTGGCCGCGCGCAAGGCCCACGGCGGCACCGCGCCCGACCGCGTCCGCGACCAGCTCGTCGCGCTGCGGGAGGCGGTCGACGCACAGGCGGCATGGGCAGCGGGGATCTGAGCTCCGCCGCGCTGCCGCGGGGTTTCTTCGACCGGCCGTCGCACGAGGTCGCGCCCGAACTGCTCGGGCGCGTGCTCGTGCACGGCCCCGTCGCCGTGCGCCTGACCGAGGTCGAGGCGTACGGCGGCCCCGGCGAGGACCCGGCGGCGCACACCTATCGGGGCAAGACGCCGCGTAACGCGGTCATGTTCGGCCCGCCGGGGCACCTGTACGTGTACTTCACGTACGGCATGCACTTCTGCGCGAACCTGGTCTGCCTGCCCGAGGGCTTCGGCTCGGCCGTGCTGCTGCGCGGGGGCGAGGTGGTGGCGGGCATCGACGAGGCCCGCGCCCGGCGCACCTCCACGGGCAACGGCATGGCTACGAGCGGCCGGGTGATTCCCGACCGGGACCTCGCGCGCGGCCCGGCAAGGCTGGCCGTCGCCCTCGGCCTGCTCCGCGAGCACAACGGCCTCGACGCGATCGCGGAGGCCTCTTTCGCGGCCGACCGCCGGCTGACCGGGGTCCCGCATGGAGCCGCGGCCATGCTGGAGGGCCGCCCGGCGGAGGCGGAGTCGATCAGGTCAGGCCCGCGTACCGGCATCTCGACCGCCAAGGACACCCCGTGGCGGTTCTGGATCGACGGCGACCCGACAGTGTCGCCCTACCGCGCTCACGTGCCCCGCCGCCGCAACGCCGCGGCCACCTCGGTGGGAGGGGCATCGAGGTCGTGACGGCTGAAAATGTGCAGGTTGTCGCCGGTGTCGATCTCCAGGAGCTCGCTCCGCCGCCCCCACCGCCTGCTCACGTCGACCTTGACGTCCCGGATCGCCTCCCAGGGCACGTGCCGTTTGCCCGCGAACCCGTGCACCACGGTGATCCCGCTCTGATCGGCCGCCAGCCGTACGGGGGCGATCAGATCGCGCAGCCCCATCCCGCCTACCAGCACGGCTGCCGGCACGGCCAGGATCACACCGCGGACATCGCCGGCGACCCACCAGTAGACGGCGAGCCCAGCACACGCAAGAGCCCCTAAAATCTTGAAAACAGCCAGCTCGCGACGGACCCTCCACATGGAGACAGAGCGTATCCAAGTGGCGGTGAACCCGGGCGATCGGGCACGCTTGCACTATTCAACGTCCAACGTCTCTACGGAAAGCCGGCACCGTGACCGACATTCTCGATGACCTCGCGTGGCGAGGGCTTATCGCCCAGTCCACCGACCTCGACGCCCTGCGCGCGTCCATGGCCAAGGGCCCGATCACGGTCTATTCCGGTTTTGACCCCACCGCTGCCTCCTTGCACGTCGGCCACTTCGTGCCGCTGCTCACGCTGCGCCGCCTCCAGCTCGCCGGGCACCGCCCGATCGGCCTGGTCGGCGGCGCCACCGGCCTGATCGGCGACCCGAGCGGGCGCAACACCGAGCGCTCGCTCAACGCCTCCGAGGTCGTCGCGGAGTGGGTGGAGCGTCTGCGCGGCCAGGTCGGACGTTTCCTCGACTTCGAGGTCCAGCCGAACGCCGCCCAGCTGGTCAGCAACCTCGACTGGACCGGCGAGTTGAGCGCCATCGACTTCCTGCGCGACATCGGCAAGCACTTCCCGGTCAACCGCATGCTCGCCAGGGAGTCGGTCTCCGCGCGGCTGCAGGGGGAGGGGCTGAGCTACACCGAGTTCAGCTACCAGATCCTGCAGGCCAACGACTACCTGGAGCTGTTCCGCCGCCACAACTGCACGCTGCAGATCGGTGGCAGCGACCAGTGGGGCAACATCACGGCGGGCGCCGACCTCATCCGCCGCATCGAGGGCGGGCACGTCCACGCGCTCACCCTGCCGCTGATCACGAAGGCCGACGGCACCAAGTTCGGCAAGACGGCGGGCGGCGCCCTCTGGCTCGACCCGGAGATGACCTCGCCCTACGCCTTCTACCAGTACTTCCTCAACTCCGACGACCGTGACGTGATCCACTACCTCAAGGTCTTCACCTTCAAGACCCGCGAGGAGATCGAGGCCCTGGAGAAGGCCGTCGCCGAACGCCCCTTCGCCCGGGAGGCGCAGCGGACGCTCGCCGAGGACCTCACCGAGCTGCTCCACGGCAAGCAGGAGCTCGACGCGGTCGTGGCGGCCTCGAAGGCGCTCTTCGGACAGGGCGAGCTGGAGGACCTGCCCGCCTCCACGCTGGGGGCGGCGCTGGCCGAGGTGCCGAAGGCCACGGTCCCCGCGCTCGGGACGCCGTTCGTGGACCTCCTGGCCGACAGCGGCCTGGTGGAGTCGAAGTCGGCGGCCAGGCGGGCGGTGAAGGAGGGTGGGGCGTACCTCAACAACGTCAAGATCACCGACGAGGCGTACGTTCCCGGCTCCGAGGACCTGCTGCACGGGCGCTTCATGGTGCTCCGGCGCGGCAAGAAGTCGATCGGCGGCGTCGAGGTCGGCTGACCTTCGCGTGACCTTCGCGGGCTCCTCCCCGTCCGGGGAGGGGCCCGCTTCCATGTGGTACGCCGACCGCGTACTCCGTGAGGTCTTCGTGAGGTCTTCGTGAGGTGGGTCAGCGGCGGACTCCGCGCGGTGGGTCAGCGGCGGACGAACAGCGCCACCGTCAGCCCCGGCAGATCGGCGGAGTGCTTGGCCAGGCTCAGCTTGAACCCCGCCTTCACCACCTCGGCGACCCGCGGGACCGCGTCACCGTCGAGGCCCGACTGCTTGCTCCCGCGCCACACCACCCACACCCGCTCACGCCCGTCCAGCGCGGCCGCCGCGTCGGGCCGCTCCGGATACCCGAACCCGTCGGGCAAGGGCGCGTCCCCGGTCTTGAGCACGTCAACCGGCATCAAAGAGTCCGCGTAGTACTCGAAGCCCGTGCGGAGCTGGCTCTGGCCGTACACGATCGCGTCGTCGGGCTCGGCCTTGATCACGCGCAACGCCCAGGGGATGTTCTCGAAACGGCCGTTCTCCTCGCGCACCGTGACGTGCTCCTGAACGGACAGCGCGCACCCGAGCAGCACCACCACGACCGCGGCCACCACCTGGAACCGGGGCAGGGCCGCCACGGCGAGCCCCGCCAGCAGCGCCAGCGCAGGGGCTGTCACGAACAGGTACCGGTCCACGTAGACGGGGGTCACGAGCTGCGACACGGCGAGCAGCAGCACCGGAGGCAACACCAGCCACCCGACCACCACGAACACCCACACCCTGCCCCCGGTCACCCCGGCTCCGCCGGTTTCCCCGGCCCTGGCCCTGCCGGTTTCTCCGGGCCCGGCTCCGGTTCCGCCGGGTTCCTCGACCCCACGTGGCGCCGCCTTCCACAGCAGCACCGCACCGGCCAGCGCCAGGGCGAACAACATCACGCCCAGCCCGGTCGCCCCTGCTGCCATCTTCGGGAACTTCAGCCACACCTCCGGCCCCCGCTGCGGGATCCAGCTGATCGCATGCCGCTCCCCGAACCCCACCAGCCCCAGCACCGCGGCGGGCACACACCCGACGGCCATCGCCGCCAGCATCGGCACCACCCGGCCCCGGCGCACCAGCAGCAGTTGGGCGGGCAGCACCAGCACCGCGAACAGGTGGGTGGAGCATACGAGGGCCACCGCGACCCCGTACACCCCCCACCGCCTGACCTCGGAGCGCTCCACGGCCCGGTGCAGCGCCCAGAACGAGAACACCACCGCGGCCGCCGCGAACGCGTACGACCTGGCGAACGCCCCGAAGTAGGACACCGAAGGCAGGATCGCGAAGACAGCGGCCGCGATCACCCCGGCCCGCGTGCTGTGCAACCGCCGCCCCAGATCGACCAGGAACCAGGCGGCCACACCGATCCCCACCGCCGACGGCAGCCGCAGCCACAACTCCGCCGTACCTGCCTTCATCCAGAGGTGCATGAACAGGTAGTACGGGAGGAAATGGCCGTCGATGTGCCGGGCCAGCTCCCACATCCCGGCCAGCGAACGGGAAGCGGCGCTGATGGTGGCCAGCTCGTCGCCGTTCAGGGTGGCGGACCCCGTACCTGTGAATGCCGCGATGCCGGCGAGCAAGGACATCCACCATGGGGTGGCTGTACGGAGGCGTTCGGCGGGACGGGCGGGGGGAGCTAGCGTGGCGGCAGTGGTCACCGGGGCAGGATACGCGGGGGGAAGGTCGGGAGTATTCGCGTTCGCCCCTTATGCACTGCGGCCGACTGACGAGCCCAACAGCCCGGCCATCTCACGGCCACGGCCACCACCACTGGCACCAGCCACTCCACGGCCACTACCACCACCGGCACGGCCACCGCCACCAGTCCGGGCCACCGCCACCAGTCCGGGCCACCCCGCGCTACCCCACGACCACGGGCACCGGCACGGACACCAGGAACCTGCGACGGACGCCTGGGGATGCCTATGAGAGGCCGTCCCCCGCCACCCACGCCCCCAGCCACAGTGATCTCGCTCCCCGAGCGGATCCCCCGAGCGTCGCCAGGGCCGCCCCGACAATCATTGCCGGGTGACGCGTGTCGGCTTCACAACGATCACCACCCGCCGCTCGGCATCCCCAACCGGCCGCTCATACTCCAGGCCGTACCGGTTGGCCAGCACGTCGAAGAAGTCCCCCGAAGGGTCGGGCTCCAGCCGCTCGACCACGCCGCGGATCTCCAGATAGCGATACGGCTGCTCAGGGTCGTTGATGGAGACCGCCACCTGCGGATGCTGCTTGACGTTCCGGTACTTGAAGCGATCCATCGTGGTCGTGAAGCGCAGGTGCTCACCGTCCCAGATCGTCCAGACCGGGTTCACGTTGGGCGTCCCGTCGGCTCCGATCGTCGCCAGATGGGCGAACAGCGGGCGCTTCAGCAGGTCCAAGTGGCTGTCGGGAATGATCACGTCTCTCCTCCAAAGCGTAGATACACGCCAGGTTATCAAAGCTTTGATAATCATCAATGTTGTACTATTTACGACATGGGGATGCCTGCGGACGAACGCCTCGGTCTGGACATCAAGCGTGCGGAGCAGACCCTGATCGCGGCCAAGCAGGCCGCCGTCCGGCCGGCAGGGCTGACCGTGCCCCAGTACGCGACGCTGTTCGCCCTGGCCGACAACCCCGGTATCTCGGGCGCGGCGCTGGCCAGGGCGTGCCTGGTCACGCCCCAGGCCATGACCGTCGTGCTCAAGAACCTGGAGGAACGCGGCTTCATCGAACGCTCCCCGCACCCATGGCATCGAAACGTCCTGGAGACCCGGCTGAGCGAGGCCGGGCGTGCGGTGCTGAAGGCGGCGGACGAGCGCGCCGTGGTGATCGAACGCGCGATCGCGGGTGAGTTCAGCGCGGAGGAGCGGGAGCAACTGCGCAGCCTGCTGGCCCGGTGCGCCGAAGCGATCGCCCGCGCCACCCTGGAACTGTGACAGCAAGAGACCGTCGGGCTGTGCCACCGGGAGGGCTGGGACATGGCTCGCGCCGCGCGGCGGGGATCGTCCGCGACACGCCCCCTGGCGAGGCGATTTGACGTGTCGCGGATTGCGACCTAGTCTTTCAGTTCGCGCCGGGAGTGAGCCGGACGCCGATCAGGCGGACGGGCCCCCGCGCAAGCCCTTTGAAATGACGAGCCACTCGGCAGAGCCGCTTCGGCGCGCTCGGAGTTCGGGTCGTCGTCTGGCGCACGGAGATCACCGAAAAATCGGTTGATTCGACAGGCTCTGGATGACACGGTAAGTTACGAGGGTTGCCCCGGGACAACCGGGGTGCACCATCCTAAGCAAGTCTGAGCAGTTTCCAGCAAATCTCCGGATTTGACGGAAATCAACAAGCTCGGTAAATTTTAGGAAAACGCGAGGTACGCCTCCGAGCGAAGGTCGAGAGACTTGAGCGAAGATGTACGCGTCCGTTTCTTGAGAACTCAACAGTGTGTTAAAAGCCAGTGCATGAGATACACATGCATATCCCCGTCATTTATTGACGGAAATTGCTT